>NZ_JBEGDG010000025.1:0-64422 GCF_040183165.1 Lysinibacillus zambalensis | reverse complement strand
GATTATTAGTCTTCACCAATCGGGCATTTAGGGGCAGTTAATTATTTATAGTTTACAGCCCCTTAATGCGGGATAAAAAGCAAATTACCTCAAGCAAGCTTAAATATGATATGATGTGAAAAATATAATAGTAGCATATAGTTTTGAGGTGAAGTAATAAATGAAAAAATGGGCTTATCCTTTAGCGGTATTAACGCTCATTATCTTTTTTGTGTTACGAGGTACTTTTCAAAGTAAATTAATCAGTACTTTTGATACAAAAATGGCTGATTTATTTTTCGGTAACCGTTTTGTAGATTTTTTTCACTATATAGGAGAACCGGTATTTGTAGTATCTGTCGCTATCGTCTTAATAGTGTATTTAGCGTGGAAAGTGAAAAATAACCGAGGCATACTATTTGTTTTGTTAACAATCGCAGGTGGGAATGTACTTAACCAATTATTAAAAAAATGGACTCAACGACCAAGACCGGAGATTGAAGAACAATTAACATCCTTTAGCTTTCCATCCGGACATTCTATGACCGGTATCTTGTATTTATTTACAATTGCTTATGTGTTTTCGGAGAACAATAGCAGAGGACGTAAGACATTACTTTGGCTTGGGGCAGTTGTTTTAACTGTGCTTATTGGTTTGTCTCGAGTTGCTGGAGCCCGTCATTTTGCTTCTGATGTATTGGCCGGCTGGAGTATGGGGTATACGTGGTTTGTTATTTGTGTTTTTTGGTACGAACGTCGAAAGAGACTTTTTAAAACGAAAAATAAATTATAAACCTGAAATGGGAGCTATCTAATTAAAGTTGGTTCCCTTTTTTTGTAGAAATAAGGGCGTCACTTATGAACGTACAGCCCTTATCTCTGGCTCACCACCAAAAGAGAAAGCGCCCAGTCGGAACGGAAATCAACCACACGCTATGGTGATGAGCTTTATTTTTTTAATTACATGGAAACAGCCTTGTCTGCTTCCATAAGCTTTTTTACAACTTCTAAGCAATCATAGAATGTTTCAAAAGACTCATAAGGAAGATGAAGGTCTTTACAACGTTTAATAAGATGATCTCTAGCAAGTACTAAATCTGCCTGTTTTGCAGCCTCAAAATCAGAGAGTGAATCTCCAATCACGATTTTAAAATGATTGCTATGTGCAACCTGTCGCATAACGCTTGGCTTGCAACAACCGCAGCCCTGTGTCTCAAATTTCGTACATTCTTCATCACAGCCGTTTGGAAAGACGAGTTTAATTTGCTGTCCGGAAAAATCGGCACTATTACAATATATACCGGAAAATGGACCGTACTTTTCTAACAGTGGCTCAATGAAAAAATCTACACCTCCACTAACAATATAAAACGGAATATGCTTTTCTTGTGCAAAACGAACGAAATCACCAAAGCCCTTACGTATAATGGCTGTATTTAATAAATAGTGGATAACATCATCCTTTTGTTTAGTCGATAATAGCTCGAACATTGCTGAAATGCCATCTTTAAAGGTAATGGTTTGTTCCATCATTGCCGTAGCAATTTTCTCAGATTCCTCTGGAACGAATTGAGTCATTAGTGAGACGATATTATCTGTTTCTGTAATAGTACCATCAAAATCACAAAAAATAATTGGTTTCAAGCTACTTCCCCCTTCCAAGAAAAAACGTCTACTTTTGCAGTAGACGTTTAAATTTCACCTGTACACCATGTTCATCGGCTTTTGTTAAGATAATTTGATGCTCTGGAAATTGATTTTTCATCGCATTTACAAAATTTTGCTCAATAGCAGTAGGGATGATAGAAATCATTGTTGGTCCCGCCCCACTTAAAGCTGTTCCAAATGCCCCATTAGCTTTAGCGGATGCACGGATTTCTTTATATTGTGGGATTAATTGGGCACGGAAAGGTTCATGAAATAAATCAGCTTCCATATAACGACCTGCATGCTCATAATCACGAACCATTAATGAAGCTGCTAGCATATTTGCATTTGCAGAGGCTCTCACTGCGTATGCACGGTCAAATTGCTCTGGTAAAACAGAACGAGCTTCACTTGTTTTTAGTTCAACATCTGGTACATACACAACAAAGGAAGCTTCTATATCATTAACATGAAATGTATCAACAACGCCATTTTCATCCATTGAGGAAATTGTTAATCCTCCTAATACCGAGGCTGTTGCATTGTCTGGATGCCCTTCGATTTGTGAGGATAAATCGAGTTTATCCTGTACAGTTAAGCCTAGATCACATACTTGGTTAGCTAGTTCAATTCCTGCAACGATGACAGCTGCACTACTCCCCAAACCGCGGGCTAATGGAAGTTCACTTGCCATTTCAACACGGCAGGCAGGTAGCTGCTTACCGTATTGATCTGCAATTTTTTTAGCAATCACGTATAGTAAGTGCTCTTCTAGCTCAAACTCTTTAGGACCATTATCATCGAGGTGGATAATTTCCCATCTATCCTGTAAAGACACGGTTAACTTTAAGTAAAGAGACAAGCCAAGCCCTATTGAATCAAAGCCGGAGCCTAGATTGGCAGTGCTCCCAGGAACTGAGATTTGCCACATGCTACTCATAGTACGCCCTCGATGTATTTTCGAATTTCTTCCTCATCATTTTTAAGTGAGACAACATCTACAGTCGAGATATTCATAGCAGTATCAGGATCTTTTAAGCCATTACCAGTGAAAATCGTAACAACTTTAGAGCCCTTTGCAATTTTGCCATTTTCAACTGATTTAATAACGCCCGCTAATGATGCAGCTGAACCTGGCTCAACGAAAATTCCTTCAGTGCCTGCAATTAATTTGTAAGCAGCTAAAATTTCTTCGTCTGTAACCGAGTCAATAATTCCACCTGACTCATCGCGAGCTGCTTCTGCAAATTTCCAGCTTGCGGGATTACCTATACGAATAGCTGTTGCCACTGTCTCAGGATTAGCAATAGGTTCACCGTTTACAATTGCTGCTGCACCTTCAGCTTCAAAGCCGAACATCTTAGGTAAGCCAGAGCCTTTTGCTGCATCATATTCTTTAAAGCCCTTCCAGTACGCAGTAATGTTACCTGCGTTACCAACAGGGATGCAAAGATAATCTGGAGCGGCTCCTAAAGCATCTACAATTTCAAATGATGCTGTTTTTTGCCCCTCGATGCGGTATGGATTTACAGAGTTTACAAGTGCCACTGGAGTTGTTTCACTTACTTGACGAACGATATTTAAAGCATCATCAAAATTACCGTCGATTTCGATAATTTTTGCACCATACATTGTCGCTTGGGCTAGCTTACCTAGGGCAACTTTCCCTTTAGGAATCACGACTATGGATTGGATTCCAGCACGTGTTGCATAAGCTGCAGCTGCAGCTGAAGTGTTACCTGTTGAAGCACAAATAACGCATTTGCTACCTTCTTCAATTGCTTTTGCAACGGCAAATACCATGCCTCGGTCTTTAAATGAACCTGTTGGATTTGCACCTTCGATTTTTCCGTAAAGTTCAATGCCAAGTTTCTTAGATAAATTTACTAAATGTATAAGAGGCGTATTGCCTTCGTTTAAAGTTAGAGCAGGTGTACTTTCTGTTACGGGTAAAAATTGTTTATATTCCTCGATTAGGCCTTTCCACATAACGTTACGATCTCCTTTTGTTCTTATAGGAAGAACAGTTGTTTTTGTATAAAAGACATTTTAACGCAAATGGCCCTATGTTTTCAATAGAATTTGAGAAATTGTCGAAACAATTCGGTAATTTGAATTTTTACTTGTCACTTTCTTGAAATAACTGTATAGTAAACTTGCAATGTAAAGTCAAGTGTAAAGACAGGTGGTTAGAATGACGGCAAATACTGTAACAACAAATAAGGTTCAACAATCTATTTCTCGTAATAAGCTTTTAGGGGTAGCAGGCGTTGGCTGGCTTTTCGATGCTATGGATGTAGGGATATTATCATTCGTTATTGCGGCGTTAGCAGTTGAATGGGGATTAACACCAAGTCAAGCAGGTTGGATAGGTAGCATCAATTCAATCGGGATGGCTGTAGGAGCTCTTATTTTCGGCGTGCTTGCCGATAAAGTAGGACGTAAGCAAATTTTTATGTGGACGCTCGTTTTATTTTCGATTGCAAGTGGCTTATCAGCATTTACAACTACATTATTTGCTTTTATGGCACTACGCTTTTTAGTAGGCATGGGACTAGGGGGCGAATTGCCAGTCGCATCGACGCTAGTTTCTGAGAGTGTAGAAGCAAAAGAACGTGGGCGAGTGGTTGTTTTATTGGAAAGCTTCTGGGCAGCGGGGTGGTTAATCGCTGCACTGATTTCGTATTTTGTTATTCCAACATGGGGATGGCGTATAGCTTTATTGTTAACGGCAATTCCAGCAGTATATGCAATTTATCTTCGTTGGCACTTACCAGATTCACCTCAATTTGTAGTAAAAGCAGAGTCTAAAAAACGTAGTGTTGTGCAAAATATTCAAGAAGTATGGTCGAAAAAATACGTACGCTCGACACTTATGTTATGGGTATTATGGTTTACGGTTGTTTTCTCGTATTACGGTATGTTTTTATGGCTACCAAGTGTCATGGTTAGTAAAGGGTTCGATATGATTACGAGCTTTAAATATGTTCTCATTATGACGCTTGCACAGTTACCAGGTTATTTTACAGCTGCATGGTTTATAGAAAAATTTGGACGGAAGTTTGTACTTGTTTCCTATTTAATTGGTACAGCTGTAAGTGCTTTCATTTTTGGTAATGCCGAAACGATGGTAGTACTATTAACATCAGGAATGTTTTTATCGTTCTTTAACTTAGGAGCATGGGGTGCACTCTATGCTTATACACCAGAGCAGTATCCAGCAATTATTCGTGGAACAGGTGCAGGAATGGCAGCAGCCGTTGGGCGTATCGGTGGCATCTTTGGCCCTTTGTTAGTAGGATATTTATTAACGGCAGGCTATGATATCGGCTTCATCTTCGCGATTTTCTGCGGAGCGATTGTTATCGGAGTTGTTGGGGTAATTTTCTTAGGACAAGAAACAAAACAAATGGAATTAGATTAAAAAAAATCATGTCTTGGATGGGCGATTGTCTAGTCCAAGACATTTTTTATAATTTTATTACATAAAAATTAAGGAATATTAATTTTTATTCAAATATTTTAAAAAATCTGTTAGAATCAATTCATCGAAAAACTTAAGGATAGAACAATTTTATGAAACTGTCACATTAGCAAGTTAAAGTGTTGAAGATTTTTCAGAAAAGTCATTGTATTCAGATTGTAATCGTGATACTGTATTTTTAACCGAATTTAGAGTCAGTAAGAAACAATCTCCATTCGTGATAATTTCATTGAAAGAAAGGTTGTTAGAAATGAGTATTAATGAAGAAATAGAAAGTAGATTTGTTAGGCTGTCGAAGGGACAGCGTAAAGTTGCACAATTTGTTATGAACAACCCTACAGTTGTAATTAGTAATGGAGCAGCAGAAGTAGGGAGACAGGCTAATGTTAGTGAATCGACAGTGATTCGTTTTTGTTATGCGATGGATTTATCGGGTTATGTAGAGCTTCAAGACAAAATTAGAAGCTATTTAATGAATCAAAATGGTCATGAGAGTCTTCAACTTACATATCCATCAACTAAAATTAATATTTCGAGTTTTGGTAAGGTCATGCAACGTGATATACAAAATATTCAAGATACGATTCATTTGATAAATGATCATACGCTCCAAAAAAGTTCTAAATGGATGCACGAAGCAGAGAACGTTTATATTTTAGGTACTCGTCAAGCTGCGTCCATTGCAAACTGGTTAGCGTATACAATGAAAACGTTACGTCCAAACGTGAAACAGCTTCGCTCAGAATCTGATGATCTTGTACAGCAAATTAACAGTATGAGTGATCAAACGACATTAATTGTTTTTTCATGGGACAAGCATTCAAACGACATTCAAACGATTGTAGAAATTGCTAAGAAGAAAAAGGCAAGAATTATCGCCATTACTGGGTCTGCGTTTTCTTCTATTCGGGAATATGCAAGTGCATTATTTACACTTGGTCTGAAAAAGCAATCTTCATTGGACGTTATTCCAGTATTGTTCTCTTTTTTACATGCGCTAATTGAGGAAATGGTCAGTCAGGACAAGGCACAATATGAAAAATATCAGCAATCCTATGAACAAGTAGAAAATAATTTGTTATTTTTAGATGCAGTAAGAGAAAAGCAAGTTTTCTAATCATTTTATAACGCTACACATAAAAAAAGATGTCCAAATAAGTTTTAGACATCCTTGAAAAAGAAGCTTATAAAATTTTGCTTAAACTATATTCGTTAATAAAGGTATCATTTAATTTAATGGCATTTTGTCGGATGCCTTCTTGCTGAAAACCTAATTTTTTGAACAAATTTAAAGCACATTCATTATGCTCCATGACAGATACTTCTAGGCGTGAAATATCTCGCTGTATAGACCAACGTTCTACTGCTTCCATCAGCGCTGAGCCGATACCTTGTCGCTGATGCTCCTCCTTAACAGCTAGATGAACTGTTGCAACATGTTTAGCTTTAGAATGTTTATATCCATGAATAACGGCATAGCCAGCAAAAATGCCATTTACTATACAACATAAAATCGTACGGTTCTTCAATTGTTTCCAATAGACCAAATCTTTTCGAAGTTGTTGAACTGTAAGGTCTAATTCGTTTTCCATATTATACATGAAGTCAGTTTGTTGGAAAATTTCTTCTTGCAAATGAATAAATGATCGGGCGTCAGATGCTTCAATTGCTCGAATTATGTATGCAGGTGGGTTATCGTCATTTGTAGAAACATTACTCGTAGTCTTCATTTGTGTACGCGAGAAAGTTACACTAGTACCGAGCTTAACATCCATGACATAATAGCCTGCATTTGTCCATGACAAATAGTGAGAGAGAGGGGGCTTTGTTTTTTTCCACCAGCTCCTATTTAAGTAAGCTGCATTTGGCAAGGCTTGTCCCATAATATTTTCGAGTTCGCTAAATGATAAAGTAATTTCTTGTTGTAAAGCTACTTCAAAATAATTTGCTAAAGGAATATACTTTTTTTCCATCTTCTTTGTCATTGTGATCCCCATTTCCTGTATATCCTAAAAAATATAGACTACCTGATAATAGCATAAAATTACGTTTTCATAAATATAAAAACACAACTATATATCTATTTATAGTAAGTATTTTTTATAAACTGTGTATTTTTATTATTAAATGTTATAAATAGGGTGTTATTAACAGATAAATATATTATATTTAATAATAATCTATAAATGTTATAAAAAGGGATTCTTTTATCTCCCTATGCTTTCCAGGTAGTCATACTTTTAGTCTTCTTTCCTGAGCTAATAAAGCCTGCCTCTAGCGTGTATAAGAAAAGTAAGTAATACATGATAATATGGTTATCCTAAAACGGGGGATTTCGGATGTATATTGGCAGTAGATCCTTTATAGATAAACTTTCACTTTATAACATGTTTGTTCATAAGGTATGATAAAATAAACTATAAATGTTATTGCCATTTAGGAGGAATTAATTTAATGAGTAAAGTTTTAGTTTTTGGTCATAAAAATCCAGATACAGACACAATTACATCTGCTATTGTATATGCATATTTAAAACAGCAAATTGGTGTTGATGCTGAAGCGGTACGCCTTGGTGAAGTAAATAATGAAACACAATTTGCTTTAGATAAATTTGGCTTTAAGGCACCTCGATTAATTTCATCAGTAGCTGGAGAAGCGGAGAAAGTAATCCTTGTAGACCACAATGAATTCCAACAATCTGCAGACGGAATCGAAGAAGTACAAATTACAGAAGTGATTGATCATCACCGTATTGCAAACTTCCAAACAGCTGACCCACTATACTACCGAGCTGAACCTGTAGGTTGTACTGCTACGATTTTAAATAAAATCTTCAAAGAACATGGCGTAGCAGTTCCTGCAAACATTGCTGGTTTAATGCTTTCGGCCATCGTTTCTGATACATTATTATTCAAATCTCCAACTTGCACTGAGCAAGATGTACAAGCTGGTGAAGAGCTAGCGAAAATTGCAGGTGTTGATGCCGCTGAATATGGATTAGCAATGCTTAAAGCAGGTGCTGATCTTTCAGATAAATCATTAGAAGATCTTTTATCATTAGATGCGAAAGAATTCCAATTCGGTGAATATAAATCTGTAGTGGCCCAAGTAAATGCTGTCGACATTAACGATGTACTTGGCCGCCAAGAAGAATTAGAAAATTTATTAAATAAAAATGTAGCAGAAAATGGTTTAGATTTATTCTTCTTTGTTGTAACGGATATTTTAAACAATGATTCAACTGCTGTTGCAATTGGACAAGTAGCAGAGGCTGCAGCAAAAGGATTTGGCGCAGAGCTTGTGAATAATCGCGTACTTTTACCGGGTGTTGTATCTCGTAAAAAACAAATCGTTCCAGTTTTAACTGATGCATTGAAATAACGGAAAAGAGGTTGCCGCGAAATAGGCAACCTCTTTTTTTATTGTTAAGGAATTTATAGGAATACTTTTACTGTGGGCACTCCAACGCTTGTAGATGTAAACGAGCGGTTTAGCGCATTTGTTAATCTAGCTTTAAAGGGTGCACAGCAGGACCTTCAAGAACTTCCCCTTTGGCATTGAAGCGAGAGCCGTGACAAGGGCAATCCCAAGTTTCATCGGCTTCATTCCATTTTGTTTTACAACCTAAATGCGTGCAAGTTGGTGTATTCGCACGTTTCACATAACCTGTTACGAATTCTTTAGCTACAAAACCTCCTACCTTTAGCATCTGCATAAATTGAGCACCAAATTTCGTACGTGTTGGTGAATAAAGGGGAATGGCGCCATCTTCATTCCCAGCACCTGTTATTAAGGAGGACAGTAGATCTCCGGCTACAAAAGAATTGGAAATTCCCCATTTTCGATAGCCAGTTGCAATGAAAACATTAGGCAAAGACGGTGTAATCCTGCCAACATACGGGACCATATCAGGTGTTTCGATGTCCTGCGCAGACCAGCGATAGATAGGATCCTGATCGAAGTGAGCCTTCATTTCATTTTGAATAGCTTCATAATAGGGTTGGGTATTGGTTGTTTCACCTGCAATATGATTAGCGCCACCCAATACTAAATAATGCTCACCGTTAATGGTAGCTGTTCGAATAGAGCGTGTAGGATTATCTACGCATAAGTATTGACCTTGTAGCGTATCAGTGAATTTACCAGCAACCATATAGGAGCGACTGTTAGAAAGTTTGAAAAGATGTAGTCCTCTAAAGGCTTCAATTGGATAGTGTGAGCATAAAATAAGCTTGTTGTATTGAACCGACATGTCATTTGCGGTATGTAAGCTATTTTGTGGTATGTTTAATTGCTGAACACGGGTATTTGTATAGATTTTTGCGCCCATTGATAAAGCTTCTTTAACAAGGAAATTACATACTTCTACAGGATGAATTTGTGCCTGCTGGGACATGCTGAGTGCTTTTGTAATTGGAAAGGGAAGCTCTGTGTCAGTAGTGATTTTCGCCTTAATATTTAATACTTTATAGGCATTCCATTCTTTTAATAATTGGGCGTAGCCTTCTTTTGTTTGGCAATAAAGCAATGAATCTACTTGTTGGATACTTTCTTTAGGGAGTAACTGTAATGCTTTTTCTACAGCTATTTGATTGAGCTGATAATAAAGCCGCGCCTCATCTACAGAAAGTTTTTCAATAAGGTTGGCATAAACTAAGCTATGCTGTGCAGTTAATTTTCCTGTTGAATGACCAGTCGTACCATGACCGATATTGGAATTTGCCTCAAGTAAGACTACATCTACACCTGATTTTGCTAAGACATATGCTGTATATAGTCCCGTCAAGCCTCCGCCAATAATACATACATCACAAGTTGTTGACGCAGGAAGAGTTGGTAGGGAGACGGGATCAATTGTTCCGAGCCAAAGAGATTGTGTCATACATAACCCTCACATTGTTTTTACGTTCAGTATGTAGATTGATTTGAGAAATTATGCAATGAAGCATAAAAATTGCCTTGTAATCATTACTATCGCTACAATGTAGCAAAAGGAGCGTGACTAACTATGAAAATTGAAATCTGGTCAGATTATGTATGTCCGTTTTGTTATATTGGCAAAAAGCAACTAGAGCAAGCGATTGAGGAAACTGGTTTTGCAGGGCAAGTAGAGCTCGTTTATAAAAGCTATCAACTTGACCCAACAACACCTGTGGATACAAATGTGTCTACGTATGAAGCATTGGCGAAAAAGTATGGGATGTCGCTAGAAAAAGCGAAAGAAATGACGCAAGGTGTTGTTGCTCGTGCAAAAGAAGTTGGCCTAGATTATAACTTTGATCATTCAATGGAAGAAAATACTTTAAAAGCACATCGGCTAGTGAAATGGGCAGAACAACAAGGGGATGTTTCAGCGCTTGTCGAAGCACTATTATACAATTATTTTATTGAAGCAAAGCGAATTGGTCAGGATGATGTATTAATCGATATTGCCGAGCAAGTAGGTTTAAATCGTGAAGAAGTTGCAAAGGTTCTTGCTAACGATGATTTTAAAACAGAGGTAGAGGCTGATATACAAGAAGGGCTACAACTGGGCGTACGAGGGGTACCGTTCTTTGTATTAAATCGTAAGTATGGTATTTCAGGAGCACAACCTCAAGAAGTATTTGAAGAAACTTTACGTAAAGTTGCCGAGGAAGAAGGCTTACAACCAGAATTAAAGATGGCAGGCTCTGGAGACAGTGGAGTTTGTACGGACGATAGTTGTAAATTTTAAGTTTGTTTTTGAAAGGTTAAGAAATAACAGGACCTGTTGGACAGGAAGCCGATCTGACACGAACCTCGAAAAAGTTTGGTTCCCTTACAGAATGCTCTCGAAACACGAAAAAGCTCTGGTAAATTCATTTTACATTCCAAGTAAAAGGAGATAGATCTTTGTTAAACGCATCTCGTGTGGCAAAGTTGATTGGAATGGAGACTGGACGCCCTTAGGAAAGCGCCCAGTCGGAATGGAAATCAACCTTATTTTATGATGTGAATTTTTTGAAATATCCGCATTTCGGTCAAAAGTCTTAGTATACTAACGTTGACTTTTTACACAAAGTTTTTTAATATATTCATATATCTTGAATTCGAGATATTAAATTTTGAAATTTAAGGGAGAATTTATATAATGAATGTATTAGTAGTAAAAGCAAACAACCGTCCTGACGGTATTTCAACAAAAATGTACGACACATTTATGGAAAATGTACAAGGTGTAAACGTAACGACTTTTGACGTATTCGCAGAAGATATGCCTTATTTCGGTCAAGATCTTTTCAATGCTTTTGGTAAAGTTCAAAACGGTGAAACGTTAACTGATATTGAATCACGTCTTTTAGCTGCAAAACAAAAAGCTATGGATGCTTTAACTGCAGCCGATGTTGTCGTATTTGCTTTCCCACTTTGGAACTTAACAATCCCAGCGAAATTACAAACTTTCATTGACTATGTATTCCAAGCTGGTTATACATTTAAATATAATGAAAACGGTCAATTAGAAGGCTTAATGGGTGACAAAAAAGTAGTTATTCTAAATGCACGTGGTGGTTTCTACTCTACACCTGAAGCACAATCAATAGAAATGTCAGTTAACTATATCAAAAACGTTGTTGGCATGTTCGGTATGGAAATTATCGAAGAGGTTATCATTGAAGGTCATAACGCTTCACAAGATAAAGCGCAAGAAATTATTGCAAATGGCCTAGAAGCGGTTAAAAAAGTAGCTCAATCTTTACAAACTGTAACTGCATAATAAATACTATTCTCTGGCGTGTTGACTAGGGAAATATAGTAATTCTTTTAATAAAGGTTCTCTCTAATTTGAGAGAACTTTTTTTTATTCATAGAGGTATGGTAGTGGTAAGTAGGTCTAAGCTATTGGTACTATTCATGTACTTCGAATTTACATTTACTAACATCCGGTTGTGTAAATGATATTATTCTATTATTTTCAGAAGTAGAGTTTTGCTATTCGTTTAAAAATACATACAATTAGGACTATTTATTCAATTAAATTATTAATTAGTATAATATAATGAAAAACGTAGGAAAATATTAGATTTATAAGGAGGTTGTTACCATGGGTAAGAAGTTTATTACTAAATTCTTAGCGATGTTACTTGTTCTATTCGCGGTGTTACCATTTGGACTATCTGCGAATGCTGCATCAAACGATGTGACACGCGGGGATTACGTGAAAGAATTAGTAGAAAGCTTAAATGTAGGGCTAGGGGATGGTTCCAAAACTGCCTTCACTGACATCTCTAAGGAGTTAGCTCCGTATGTAGAAAAGGCAGTAGAACTGAATCTTATTAAAGGTAAAACGGCGACTTTGTTTGGGCCAAATGATAAATTGACACGACAACAAGCATTCGTTATTTCTGCTCGTGGATTAGCCAAAGATAATGCACCGCTTTCTGTATTAGATAAGTTTAAAGATGCGGATCAAATTGCTAAAGCACATAAGCAAGATTTAGCAAATGCTGTTGCAGCAAACTTATTACAAGGCTTTGAGGATAACACAATTCGTCCGCGTGCCTATGTAACAACTGAGCAAATGCAAAGTATTATTAAACGCTTTGTAGCTGAATACAAATTATCAACATCTACAGTAAATCTTCAAATTTTAGGAACAACAGATATTCATACAAATCTTGCTAATTACAATTATTTCTTAGATGCTGAATCAGCTGATGTAGGTTTAGCAAACACGGCTACATTAATTGAACAAGCCCGTAAGGAGAACCCAAATACATTATTATTTGATAATGGTGATTTAATTCAAGGAACGCCACTAGGCTCTTATAAAGCGATAGAGAATCCTTTGAAACCAGGTGAGGTTCATCCAGCAATAGCAGCACTAAATGCGCTGAAATATGATGGAGGAACTTTAGGAAATCACGAGTTCAACTATGGTTTAAAGTTTTTAGATGAAGTATTAAATGATGCAAAATATCCAGTCGTAAATGCAAACACATACGA
This sequence comes from Lysinibacillus zambalensis, assembly GCF_040183165.1. Taxonomy (NCBI): domain Bacteria; kingdom Bacillati; phylum Bacillota; class Bacilli; order Caryophanales; family Bacillaceae; genus Lysinibacillus; species Lysinibacillus zambalensis. The sequence continues at coordinate 51,347 of NZ_JBEGDG010000025.1, read as the reverse complement.
CGCTAAAACAAAAAAGCGTATGTACACACCGTATGTAATTCTTAATAAAGAGGTAGTAGACAATACAGGTAAAAAGCACACGCTTAAAGTGGGTGTAACAGGGATTGTACCTACGAAAATTGTTGAATGGGATGCTATTCATTTAGCAGGCAAAGTAGAAATGCAAGAACCAGTTGAAGCGGTGAAAGAAGTTGTACCAGAAATGCAAAAAGCAGGTGCAGATGTAATTGTAGTACTTTCACATTCAGGTATTGGTGAAGATACTTACGAAAAAGGTACCGAAAACGTTGGGTACCAAATCTCTGAGATTAAAGGTGTCGATGCTTTAATTACAGGTCACTCTCATTTAACATTCCCAGGTGACTATAAAAATCTGAAAAATGTCGATCAAGAAAAAGGGACAATTAACGGTGTTCCAACTGTAATGGCAGGAAGCTATGGTAGCTATCTTGGAGTTATTGATTTACAACTAGAACAAAAAGGCGCTAAATGGGTTGTGAAGGATGGACAAGGTTCTATCCGCTCTATCAAACAAGAAGGCCTAAAACCATCTAAAACAGTTTTAAATGTAATTAAAGAAGCGCATGAAGGTACGTTAAAGTATATTCGTCAGCCTGTTGGTGAGACAACTGCACCAATCCATAGCTACTTCTCAATGGTTCAAGACGATCCTTCTATTCAAATTGTGACACAAGCTCAAAAATGGTTTATTGAAAAAGAATTAAAAGGTACTGCTGATGAAAACATACCACTTCTTTCAGCTGGTGCACCTTTCAAAGCGGGATCTCGAAATAACCCTGCAGATTACACAAACATTCCTGTAGGTCCGCTAGCAATTAAAAATATGGCAGACATCTATTATTACGATAATACGCTTGCAACGATTAAAGTAACAGGTGCGCAAGCTATTGAATGGTTAGAAATGGCTGCTGGTGTTTTTGCAACAATTGATCCAAAACAAACTAAAGAACAAAATATTATTGACCCAGAGGCACGCTCTTACAATTTTGATGTATTAGATGGCTTAACTTATCAAATTGATGTAACATCACCTGCAAAGTATGATAGTCGTGGTGTTTTACTAGACGAAAAAGCAAATCGTATTAAAAACGTGCAATACAACGGTAAACCAATCGATCTAAAACAAGAATTTATTATCATTTCGAACAATTACCGTGTTGGTGGTTCTTATGGTGCTACATTTAAAAAGGCGGATGGCTCTAACTTAACAAACTATGCTTATGAAAATCGCCAAGCTGTCATTGACTACATTATGACAAACAAAACAATTAATCCTGCTGCGGATAACAATTGGTCATTTGTACCGTTCCCAGCAAATACAAAAGTTATTTACAATTCTGCAAAGGATGCACAAAAAGTTATTCCTGCAGGTAGCAGTATCGAATATTTAGGCGATACTGAAGGCGGCTTTGGTAAATATTTAATTAAATAATAATGAAATGTTAAAAAGGAGAGGGCGTTGTTAAACGCTGCTCTCCTTTTTTTGTCGTTCAAATGTATGATAACGTGTTCCTTGAAATGATAGTAAGCCAAAGTCACCATCTACAAGCTGTCCATAATCACGGCCATTCATCTTTAATTCTAAACGATCACCACTTTGTACTTCAAACGTGACGTAGTACGATGTATGAGCACTAGAGTTACCAGAACCTCCTCTAGTATTAGACCGTTTTGTTACGACTTTAGCGGGTACTGTTAGTGATGGTTCATTGTTGTTTTTTGACCATTGTAAAGTACTTTTAATAATAGAAAATGCGATAATACCGAATACGATAAAAAACATCATTGAAATAAAAGTATGTCCTGAAGAGAATTCATCAAACCCTACCATAAAAGTCCTCCGTTCTACGAAATATTGTGCTTGAAGTTGTTTATAAAGGATATACTTCACGATCCACTACAATATCAACTACGACAATACACCACCTGTTTCTAGGAGAGTGTTATAAAATTCAATCTGTACCTTCATCAGGAATCCATTCTTCTTGCGCCCATGGATTTACACTGTTTCCTGTATATACTGTTGTAAAAACAATCAATAGGCTTTGTTAGATCCTTAATAATTAAATTTCATGTAAAGCAAACTTCTTATCTTCTAATTGTTCAATATATGTAGACGTAAATGAAATTTTTGGATAAATGTCCGCGTCAAAAAATCAGGAGATATAAGACTCACATCACGATCAAAGTTTTTCGTGGAAAAGCCTCTAAAAACAGTATCTTACACGAATAATAAATTAAACAATGTAAGTTTTCAGTGAGTATTTAGAAAATGCGGTAAAATATTACTTTTGCAAAAGTTTGTTTTATGAAAGTAAATATAAAAAAGGCTCATTGAAAGTCATTAGTACGGTAACTTTTCTTCTAACAGAGGGGGAGTAGTCATAATAATAAAATCATGTGCATCAATATGAAATAAGTGGCCATTTTTTAAAATAATAGCTACCATGACTACGCTCTGATCAAACAGCCATGGCTAATTTTTTATGCCATCAGTAGCTTTGATACGATGTTAAAGCAAAAGATAATGCCAAAAATGAAAGAACACTTTAAGTTACATTTAGTAATCAAATAAGAAAAGGTAAATAGATTACTTGTAGTAAATAAGTTACTTCAAATTTACTTTTTTAAAAATTATCGTTACAATAGAGTACATAAGAGGTGAAAAAAATGAGTGAGTCAAATTTATGTCCTCGTTTAGCTAAAGCAATGGATTTAATCGGAAAACGCTGGACAGGGCTGATTTTATATCAATTACTAGATGGACCACAGCGTTTTAATGAGATTGAAACTGCATTACCTGTAAGTGGCCGTTTATTATCCGAACGTTTAAAAGAGCTAGAAAAAGAAGGGCTTGTTGCAAGAAAAGTATATTCAGAGGTACCAGTGCGTGTTGAATATTCTTTGACGGATAAAGGTTGGGCACTAGAAGGAGCAATCCGCAATATCGAATCGTGGGCAACGAGTTGGCTATAAAAGTGTGAAGTCTATCTCGAAATTTCTGATGGATAGATAAATATTGGACATATGTAATATAATGACCATGAATTTTCTTTATCCTATTCATCGGCTCTGCATGGAGAGTCTCGCTACCTATTCAGGCGAGATAAAAATTACCCTTCATTTTTACTTGTCAAATTAGGGTTCTAAATCCATACTAGTGTAGAGTAAGAAAGGACGTTAGAAAGGAATTAGCTCTCATGACAAAAGAACAATGGGCAGCGGATTTAGCACAGAGCGTTAATCCGGCCAATATTAAGTTAAATGAATCATTACAGCAATATACTATGACAAAATTAGGTGGTAAAGCGGATATTTTCGTTCTCGCTGAAACAGAGGAAGAGGCAGCAACGGTTATTCGCTATGCTCACAAAAATAATATACCTTTATTAATGTTAGGTAATGGATCTAATATGGTCGTTCGTGATGGCGGTCATCGAGGGATCGTTGTTACATTTTCGTTTTTAGATGAAATTCGCATTAATGGTGACCATGTTTATGCGCAAAGTGGTGCACTTATAAAAGATGTATCGAAACTGGCAGCAGCAGCATCTTTAACAGGTTTTGAATTTGCTTGTGGTATCCCTGGCTCAGTTGGTGGGGCTATGGCAATGAATGCCGGTGCATATGGCGGTGAAATTAAGGATATTATTATTTCATCGAAAGTGCTAACGAAAGAAGGCGAAATTTTAATACTATCGAAAGAAGATCTTGAACTTGGTTATCGTCAAAGTATCATTGCCAAGAAAGGATACTATGTATTATCATCCGAATTTCAATTAGCAAAAGGTGTGCAGGAAGAAATTGATGCAAAAATTGCTGATTTAACGTTTCAGCGAGAATCTAAGCAGCCGTTAGAATACCCATCTGCAGGGAGCGTTTTTAAGCGCCCGCCTGGTCACTTTGCTGGTAAGCTTATTCAAGATAGTGGCTTACAAGGAAAAGGTGTTGGTGATGCTGAGGTATCAACGAAGCATGCAGGCTTTATTGTTAATAAAGGTAATGCAACGGCTACTGAATATATTGCAACAATTCAAATGGTACAACGAGAAGTTAAAGAAAAGTTTGGCATCGATTTAGAAACAGAAGTAAAAATCGTTGGTGACGACTTATAGAATACTACGCCCTTCGCTAATGGTGGAGGGCGTTTTTCGAGGAGTGACAACAGAAAATGAAGTTTATATCTTGGAATGTTAATGGAATTCGAGCCTGCTTAGGTAAAGGGTTTTTAGATTTTTTCAATCATGTAGATGCAGATTTTTTCTGTATTCAAGAAACAAAGTGTCAGGCTGAACAAGTGGAAATCTCACTTGAGGGATATGAGCAGTATTGGAATTATGCACAAAAGAAAGGTTATTCAGGAACAGCTATTTTTACAAAGCATACACCACTTTCAGTACGTTATGGCGTTGGTGAGGATGAATCACAAGAAGAGGGGAGAATTATTACACTTGAGTATGAAGATTTTTACTTAGTGAATGTTTATACCCCAAATTCACAACGTGATTTAGCTAGATTGCCTCTTCGTTTAGAATGGGAGGATCGATTAGCGCTTTATTTAAAAGAGCTAGATTCCAAGAAACCTATAGTTTACTGTGGTGATTTAAATGTCGCACATATGGAAATTGACTTAAAAAATGCAAAATCGAATAATGGTAATTCAGGTTTTACATTTGAAGAACGTACAAAAATGACGGAGCTATTGGCAAGTGGTTTCGTAGATTCATTCCGCTACATGTATCCAGATAAAACAGACCACTATACATGGTGGTCTTATATGAATAAAGTACGCGAGCGTAATATCGGATGGCGTATTGACTACTTTATTGTTTCGGAGAGACTAAAGAACAACATTAACGTAGCGAGTATTCATTCACAAATTATGGGCAGTGATCATTGTCCGATTGAATTACAGCTTAATAACTAAGATTTCTGAACAATAAAACGGTCAATTAATGGATGGCTCTTCGGCAAAACAAGGGGTTGATTTCCGTTCCGACTGGACGCTTTGGGGCTGACGCTTCGCTGCAGGGTCTCGGGCCAACAGATGTCTTTTGCGCGAAAGCGTGAGTGCAACGTAGCGGCAGCAGCAGGATGTTGGTCACGAAGGCGTTATCACAGGACGTGATGCTTTTAGCCTTCGTTCCCTAAATCGCTATTCCCCAAGGAGTCGCCCAGTCTCCACTCCAATCAACCACTTCACATAGCGTGTATTTTCTGTCACGACAGTCTAATTTTTAGTGATAGAACGAAACTTTTGCAACATAAATATTTTGTATGAAAAAGGAACGTAATGTGAAAATAGGTAGAGGAAGTGCGTTCGCAGGGAAGTCTATTAGCCTGGAATGGAAACCATCCTCATCTATAACATTCACAGGGGGGCCCCTTTAAGATGACAATAGTTTTTCAACATCATAAAAAATCGTATTTTCTAAAAGGAAATACGATTTTTTTTATACTGCAAAGCAATAAACAATTAACTTCGAATCTTTAAAAGGTAAAAGAATATATTGCAAAAAGGGGGTTGAGATGTGAGAAAGATTACGTGGAAAAAATGGCTTCTAGCTATAGCAGGATGTTTAGCTATAGTGGCTATTGCCGCATTTATCGGATTTACCTGGTTTATGAATAAATCTAAACCAATAATTGATGGAGAGCTTTCATTGAGTGTACTAGATGAAGATGTTACTGTCACAAGGGATGACAAGGGGATCCCTCATGTTTTTGCTAAGACAGATGCAGACTTGTATCGTGCGCAAGGTTATGTGCAAGCGCAAGATCGACTGTTTCAAATGGATTTAGCGCGAAGACAAGCTAGCGGTCGCTTGTCGGAAATAATCGGTGAGGCAACTGTTGATACTGATAAATTTTTCCGAACATTTAGCTTGCGGGATGCAGCTGAAAAATCATTAGGTACTTATGATGCAGAAAGCAGACAGGTACTTGAGTGGTTTGCAGATGGCGTCAATGCTTTTATTGCACAGGCAAAGAAAAATAAAACATTAAGCTATGAATTCGCATTACTAGGTTATGAACCTGAGGAGTGGTCTGTTATAGACTCTCTTACTATTGGTAAATATATGGCCTATGACTTAGGTGGTAATTGGAATACGCTTGCGTTCCGGCATTGGGCTTTACAAAATTTTGATGAAGAAAAAGCTAAAGAATTATTTATAAAGTATCCTAAAAACGCTTCATCCATTATCGAGGCAAATAAAGAAAACCCAGTTGCCGTGGCAGGGCGTTTTAATGCAGCTCTGTTGCCAAATGAATTTAACGGTAGTAATAACTGGGTTGTATCTGGGCAGAAAACAAAAAACGGTACGCCGATTTTAGCGGATGATCCACATTTAGGATTAAGTACACCATCTATTTGGTATCAAATGCATTTACAATCTCCTGAGCAAAATGTTAGTGGCGTAATCTTTGCGGGTATTCCAGGTATTATTTTAGGACACAACGATAACATTGCGTGGGGTGTAACGAATGTTGGACCTGATGTACAGGATTTATATATAGAAATGCCTAATCCGAATAATCCAACACAGTTCCGCTATGATGGCAAGTGGGAACAAGCGGAGGTACGGGATGAACCGATTAAGGTAAAGGACGGGGCAACGGTAGATTTTGAAGTTATTGTTACACGTCACGGCCCAATCATGACAGATTTAGCCTTTAAAGATACTGAGCCTACAGCACAATTTTCGATGCAGTGGACGGCACTGCAACCTACGACAGAGCTACGTGCAATACTAGGCTTTAATAAAGCGAAATCCTGGAATGGATTTGAAAAAGCTTTAGAGGATTTTAAAGCACCGGCTCAAAACTTTGTCTTTGCATCAAAAGACGGCACGATTGCTTATAAAGCGAATGGTCAAATTCCAATACGGAAACAAGGAGACGGACAATTACCAGTACCAGGTGATTCTAGTGACTATGGGTGGGAAGGTTTTATCCCGTGGGATGAGCTCCCGACTGTAGTAAACCCTGATGAAGGATTTATTGCGACAGCAAATAATGAAGTTATTGGGGAAGAATATCCTTATCATATAACAGATTTCTGGGCTCAGCCTTATCGTTATGAACGGATTAAGGAAGTTTTAGAGGCGAATGATTCATTAACAGTGGAAGGTATGATGAATTTACAAATGGATCAGCAAAACCTATATGCTCGTGAGTTTATACCATATTTATTACCATCGATTAAAGCACAAGATCAAGATGGGAAATATAAAGATGTTATAAAATTATTAGAGAATTGGGATATGGTAGATGCAAAGGATTCTGGGGCACCATTAGTGTTCCATACGTTAATGGAGAAGTTACAAGAAGTGTTATTTAAAGATCAGATGCCAGAAGATATGTATGAATTAATGTATGGAAAATTTAATATTACAGACCAGCTTTTACGTACAGCTTATGCAGGTAAGAAGAGTATATGGATTGAGGAACAGGGCGGAGTAGATGCAACTGTTTACAAGGCATTAGAGCTCACTGTCAAACAAATAGAAGATCAATTCGGAAAAAATGCATCGAAATGGAAGTGGGGCGATTTCCATCAACTTACCTTTGACCATACATTAGGTAAAGCTTCGCCAATTCTTGCAGCATATTTTAATGCTAAAAAGGTTCCTATTGGGGGTTCAAAAGTTACTGTTCAGGCTGCTGATAATGATTTAGCTGGACATGTTACTCACGGAGCATCATGGCGCTTTGTAGTTGATGTCGGTGATTTAAGCACAGCCTATCATATCATTGGTCCAGGACAGAGTGGACATGTAAAATCTGCTTGGTATCAAGATCAAGTAATGGATTGGGCTAATGGAGATTATCATCAAACGTATGTGTGGAAAGATGATATTAAAGGTAAAACGTTACGATTAAAATCAAAATAGGATGAGAGGTTATAAGTATCTACAGGGTTTGATATTAAGACAACAAAAATTCCTTTCTATTTTGAGTAGAAAGGAGTTTTTATAAATAGATTAGGAGATGTCAGATGATAAACTGATTAAGGAGATTCAATGACATTTTAGGACATGCTAAGTAAAGTGGTTGATTGGATTGGGGACTGGGCGACTCCTCGGGGATCAGCGGTAGAGGAACGAAGGCTAAAACCATCACATCCGGTGATAACGCCTTCGTGACCAACATCCTGCTGTTGCTGCGCTTTCGCACAATCAAAACCCTCTGCTGTCGCTACGTTAGCACTACGCTTTCGCGCAAAAAACATCTAGTTGCCCCAAGCGGCTCATCGGACGCCCCAAGAAGCTCTGCTCTGTGCGAAAGCGTAGCGACATTAAAAACAAAGCGCTCAGTCGGAACGGAAATCAACCCCTCGCTTTACCAAAGACCCATAATTTAATACAACAACATACGAAGCTATCACAATGAAGTGATAGCTTTTTTACTTTTAGTTAGCAACTATAAAGACATTTTTTGAATTTGTGATATAAATCATTTACATTCAAATATTCGTTTGAATATGATGGAATATTATGTTATGGTGAAAACAATCAAACAAACATTTGAATGAGGTGAGAAAATGCCAAAAGAAGTATGTGAGATAACACAAGTTCATGAAGAAGCGGTCATTAAGGTTCAACAACAAATGCCAGATTTATCGAGAGTAGCAAAGTTTTTAAAGGCATTATCTGATGAAACAAGACTTAAAATTGCGTATGCTTTAACGGTCGAAGATGAATTATGTGTTTGCGATGTTGCCTCCATTATAGGATCGTCAGTAGCAACAGCATCGCATCATTTACGATATTTAAAAGATAATAACTTAGCGAAGTCATATCGAAAAGGAAAGCAAATGTACTACTCTTTAGCTGATGAGCATGTGTATCAAATTGTAACGATTGCCTACGAACATGTGAAAGAGGGGATTGTAGATGACAGCAACACCAACTAAACAAGAATATAGGTTGCAAAATTTATCCTGTGCCAGCTGTGCAGCAAAGTTCGAAAAAAACGTGAAGGCTATTCCAGAGGTTCAGGATGCACAAGTGAATTTCGGTGCTTCTAAAATAACAGTTACCGGTGATATTAACGTTGATCAACTTGAAGAAGCAGGTGCTTTCGACGGCATAAAAGTATCCCAATCAAAGACAAGAACAATTGAAAAATCAACACCTTTTTATCGGAAAACTGAAAATATATTAGCTGGAATCTCTTTGTTATTCGTAGTGCTTGGATATATGTTTGGAACAATGCGTGGTGAAACGGACCCGCTAACTATTGGGATGTTTATTATCGCAATTCTAGTTGGGGGAATTGGAATTTTTAAAACAGGCTTCCGCAATCTAGCACGCTTTGAGTTTGATATGAAGACGCTGATGACTATTGCAGTAATAGGTGCGGCCATTATTGGGGAGTGGGAAGAAGCGGCTGTTGTTGTCTTTTTATTCGCAGTAAGTGAAGCGCTTGAGGCGTATTCAATGGATAAAGCGCGTCAATCGATTCGTCAGCTCATGGATATAGCTCCTCCTACAGCGACGATAAAACGTGCACATGGCGAGCATTTTCATGAGATGGAGCTACCGACTGAGGAGATTGAAATTGGTGACATTTTAATCGTTAAACCTGGTCAGAAGATTGCTATGGACGGAATTGTAGTGAGTGGATTGTCAGCAGTGAATCAGGCAGCGATTACAGGTGAATCTATTCCAGTCAGTAAAACAGTCGATGACGAAGTATTTGCAGGAACTCTAAATGAAGAAGGAGCCTTAGAGGTTCGTGTGACAAAGCGAGTAGAGGACACTACAATTGCCAAAATCATTCATCTTGTTGAAGAAGCACAGGCAGAAAAAGCACCTTCACAGCAGTTCGTTGATCGCTTTGCGAAATATTACACGCCTGCAATTATGATTGTTGCTTTACTTGTAGCGGTTCTACCACCTTTATTTATAGGCGATTGGCAACATTGGATTTACCAAGGATTGGCGGTCCTTGTTGTAGGTTGTCCATGTGCATTAGTCGTTTCTACACCAGTTGCTATTGTTACAGCAATTGGGAACGCTGCTAGACAAGGCGTTCTTATTAAAGGCGGTATTCATTTAGAGCAGCTTGGTCATATTGAAGCAATAGCATTTGATAAAACAGGCACACTTACGAAAGGTCAACCTGCTGTAACGGATATTATTACATCGCAGGAGATGTCTGAGGATTATGTTTTACAACTAGTAGCGGCTGTTGAAAAACAATCACAGCATCCATTAGCTAAAGCTATTTTGCGGGCTTTGCATGAAAAAAATCTGACAGAGTTTATACCAACAGACTTTCAATCCGTAACAGGCAAGGGTGCCTATGCAACAGTTGACGATCAAATAATCTATGTAGGAAGCTTAAAATGGATTGCTACATTAACGACTGTTGATGAAATGATAAAAGAACAGGTTCATCAACTTCAACAACAGGGGAAAACAGTTGTAGCAGCGGTTAGTAATAATCAGTTTATTGGAATGATTGGTATTGCTGATCAATTGCGTCAAGAAAGTAAAGATGTCTTAAATAAATTAAATGGTTTAAAAGTGAAACATAAAGTTATGCTAACAGGTGATGCAGAACCAACAGCACAGGCAATTGCAACTTCTATAAATATGACAGATGTAAGAGCAAGCTTATTACCAGCCGAAAAATTAATGGCCATTAAAGATTTACGTGCACAGTTTGGTGCAGTGGCGATGGTAGGAGATGGTGTCAATGATGCACCTGCACTTGCCGCAGCGGATGTTGGTATTGCAATGGGAGGCGCTGGCACGGATGCAGCACTGGGAACTGCGGATATCGCATTAATGAGCGACGATTTAACGAAGCTGCCGTATACAATTGGCTTAAGTAGAAAAACATTACGTATCATTAAAGAGAACATTATATTTGCCTTAGCCCTAAAATTAATTGCCCTGTTACTTGTTATCCCAGGCTGGCTAACATTATGGATTGCCATCTTTGCAGATATGGGTGCTACATTACTAGTTGTGTTGAATTCATTAAGATTAATCAAGTCTAAGACATGGTAAATAAGATATAATCCGGTGGAAGCGTGTAGAAAAAAAGTCATTCTGGGGAGCTAGTGATATTAATGGTATAGATGTTACTAGCGATTCTTGAAAAAAAGCTTTGTTAACGCTATTATGGTTTCAGGAATATTGTAACAATTAAATATAAATGAGGCGAAGCTTTGAATATGTCAGATCCTATTTTAGTAAATGTTACAGAGGAAATTGTACGTGGTTTAGTAAGTTTTCTACTACGTGGACCGGAATATCAAACATTTTGTAAATGTGAAATCTGTGAACTTGACGCAGTGGCACTTACACTGAATGTATTGCCTAGTAAGTATGTTACATCTATGGAATCCCGAGATGAAGCATTCAAAGTGATGAATACTCCTGAAAATATCGAACGAATCAATAAAGAGATTATTCATGCATTACATGTGGTAAATAAGTATCCTCGACATAAGGAAGAGCCAACTTCTATATGAAGTTGGCTCTTCATATTTTTGAAAAACAAATGGTCAATGAAATTAAGGAGTCTTAAAGTGTGTCTTTTTGCAAAGCGAGGGGTTGATTTCCGTTCCGACTGGGCGCTTTCCTGGGGGCGTCCGATGAGCCGCTTCACTCGCAAAGCTCGCGCCAGGGTCTCATCTGTGACGCTAATCCCCAAGGAGTCGCCCAGTCGTAACGAAAATCTCCCCATTCAATTACGTGTATCCCCTGGCATGACATTCTAATTTATAATGATAAAATGAAAATTAGCAACAAATGTTTTATGTGCGAAAGCGAAGTGGTAGCAACATCAGATACAAATAAGTTTATTCAGTTCGAAAATGGTAAGTAGCCAAAGCGTTCACTTTTGAAAGCATGAAATTTATTACACCACTACGCTATTGTTGATTGGAGTGGAAGGCTACTCGACTCCCGTGGGAAAGCGAGACAGGCGAGACCCTGCACGGAGCGTAGCGGAGGAAGCGGCTCGACGCTCGCCCACAGGAAAGCGAGTAGCCTGGAACGGAAATCACCCCTTGCTTTGGGTAAAGCATACTTTATTTAAAACGAAACCTTAATTTCATCGGTACAAATTTCTAACTAACGAGGAGCCAACATATGAAGCTGGTTCTTTTTTAGGATGCACATGTATTGTTTTTTTGGCATATGTATTTTCAGTTAACTTTTAAGGCAAGCTTGTAGTAAACTAGAGAGTAAGAAAAGGAAAGAGAGGGAATAGGATATGCCAACACCTAGTATGGAGGACCATATCGAACAAATATATTTATTAATCACTAATAAAGGGTATGCTCGTGTGTCTGACATTGCTGAAGCATTATCTGTTCTTCCTTCTTCTGTTACAAAAATGGTTCAAAAATTAGATAAAGATGGTTATTTAGTTTATGAAAAATACCGTGGCCTTACATTGACGCCTAAAGGAGAAAAGCTTGGGAAACGTCTTGTACAGCGCCATGAACTTCTAGAGCAATTTTTGCGAATCATTGGTGTAGATGAAGAGCGAATATACAATGATGTAGAAGGTATCGAACATCATTTGAGTTGGAATTCAATCGATCGAATTGCGGATCTTGTGCAAGTAATGGAAGAAAATCCGGACATCGCGAAAAAGCTAGAGGCATCTAAAACACATCATAACTTTTAATCTCTATCAGCGAATGTTTTGTGTAGCGACAGCTACAGATGTTAAAGCCTTCGGTGAAGTTTTTTTGCGAAAATGATGGTAAGAAGGAAAGGAAGACAATATGAACGAATTAAAATCAGGTGAAGTTGTTACATTAACTGTGTTAGAGCAACAAGCATCGAAATGGATCTTAACAAATGGAGTTGACGAACTGCCCTTAAATGCTTCAGAGGTAACAGAGCCACTTGCAGTAGGTGACCGCCTTGAAGTATTTTTATTTGCAGATCGTCGTGGTGATTTAGCAGCTACAACAGCTATCCCATCTTTCGTACAAGGGGAATATGGCTGGGCTCGTGTTCTAAAAGTAGTCGAGCGTGAAGGGGCTTTTGTAGATATCGGTACTTCACGCGAGGTGCTAGTGAAAGCTGAAGATTTACCTGCAATAACAGAGCTTTGGCCAGCACCAGGCGACCATTTATTTATGACATTGCGCACAGATCGCAATGGTGATTTATTTGGACGTTTGGCAACTGAAGAAAAAATTTCGGAATTATATGAAGGTGCATTTGAAGACATGCACAATAAAAACATTAAGGCACGTCCATATCGTTTATTACCAGTTGGCTCGTTTTTATTAGGTGTAGACATTCCGTACCGTATTTTTGTCCATGAATCAGAGCGTAATGAAGAACCTCGTCTGGGACAAGATGTTGTTGTTCGTATTATTGATGTAAAAGACGAGGGTTCGATGAATGGTTCACTTTTACCACGTAAACATGAGCGTATTTCAGGTGATGCGCAAAGAATTTTAAATTACCTACAAGAGGTAGGAGGAAGAATGCCATTTGGCGATAAATCCTCACCAGATGAAGTTCAAGAAATGTTTAACATGAGTAAAGGTGCATTCAAACGAGCGTTAGGTACACTTATGAAAGCTGGTAAAGTGAAACAGCAGGATGGTTGGACAGAGGAAATTTAGTGTAGAAGAAATTCTTCTGCACTAAGAGTATGAACGGCTACTAAATGAAATTAAAGAAAATGACGAGAGCTCTTTGAAACCTTCTCGTCTTTTTTTCGTACTAATAATTGTTTAGTAATTGATTGGCATGCATTTTACAGGCCAAATGAGTTTTTGGATGAAAGGGGTCACACAATTTGAAAAAAACGTGGATAAAAATACTAACAGCGACAATGTTAGTATTTGGCGTGATGGCACCCGCAACAGGTTTTGCGGCTGATAATACGCCACCTAAAGCAATTGATGAAAAATTAGGAGTACCGATTGTCGTATATGGTGCAAACTTATCTGAGGCTGAAAAAGAGTCTGTTAAAAAGTCATTAAAAGTGAACGAAGAGCCTGAAGTTGAAGAAATAACAGTATCAGGTCAAGACTTAGCTAAATATATTAAAGATAGTAATTCAAGTTCTCGTATGTATTCTTCTGCCAAAATCACGCGTAAAAATGCAGGAGAAGGATTAGTTATTGAAATTGTTACACCATCAAACATTACACAGGTTACATCTGAAATGTATGCAAATGCCATGCTAACTGCAGGTATTGAAGATGCAACAGTACAGGTGGCTGCACCTAAAGCAGTAACAGGTCATTCAGCGCTTGTGGGAATTTACAAAGCTTACGAAGTAAAAACAGGTGAAAAGCTTGATACTGAGCGTACAGATGTTGCAAATGACGAGCTATCAGTAGCAACTACTCTTACGCAATCAGCAGGAGTTGAAGATGCCAAGGTTGCAGAGTTACTAACAGAAATTAAAAAAGAAATTGCAGAATCAAAGCCAGCGACTAAAGAAGAGGTTGAAAAGATTGTGCAAGAGCAATTAAACAAGCTTGAAATTAATTTAAGTGAAAAGGACCGTCAATTGCTAGTTGATTTGATGAACAAGATTAGTAAACTAGATATTGATTTTGGTAAATGGTCTGAACAATTAGATGATATTAGCAATACGATTAAAGAAAAATTCGGATCGCTAATGGAAGATAAAGGCTTCTGGGAAAGTGTGAAAAATTTCTTTGCTAATTTAAAGGATACAATCGCATCATGGTTTAATTAATCTGGACGCAATTACGCCAAGGCAAAATTGATAGAAAAGAATCTGCAACACTTTCTCCTGATTGCTAGAGAAAGTGAGCGGATTCTTTTTTTTATAAGGTTTATATTTTTTTAACGTGCCACTCGCCAGCTTTGTAAAAATATAAAAAGCTATGGTACTATGATAAAAAGGAGTGGTGAGAAATGGAATTTCAATTACAACAGCTAGCGGATAAAAAGCATGCTTTTGTTTATGAGCAAGAAGGGGAAAGATTAGCGGAAATTACATGGCAGCAAAAGGGTCAAGTAATGGTCATGGATCACACATATGTATCAGATAAGCTCCGTGGCCAAGGGGTGGCCAAAAAACTGTTGGATCATGCCGCAGCCTATGCACGTGAACAAGGCTATAAAATGGAAGCGGTTTGTTCTTATGTAGTTGCAGCATTTGAAAAATCCGCTGCTTACAATGATGTAAAACAATAAAGTGAAACTTTAATCAGTGGTGATTTTTTCTTCCCCACTGATTATTAGTCTTCACCAATCGGGCGTTTACGGGCAGTTTTAATCCAACCTTACTTCTTTAATTTTGCTAAAATTTTATGGTGAAAACTACTGCCCGTTAACGCGGGATAAAATAAGGCAATCTGCTTATTAATAAGCTGGATTGCCTTTTAACTTCTTTCAGTAAATGTTTTTGTAAAACATTTACTGAAAGAAGTTAAATCCTCCAGAGGATGTCACAGAATCGGAAAGGAGTTCTTTGTGCTTGCACAAAGCCGATTCTGGACGCAATTATGCCAATGCATAATTGATTTTTATAGACCATTCATGTGGCTCCTTACAGTAAAATACTATAAATTAGTATTGTTAAGATGCCTGCTCCACCTACTAATGAAGCCATGTCTACCCAATCATATACTGAATCTAAATCTTTCATAATAATCACTCTCCTGTTATTAGTATAAATTCATTAATTCCCTTTACTTGTCCTTTGTAATCATAAAAAGTTACAAAAAATCGTAATTATGAAAAATAAATGTTTACCATAAAATTTTGTAGAAGAATAATTAACTATTTGCGAAAAAATATAGATGTACTAAGAAATGTGTTTATATTATGGAAGCGAAGGGGAATAGATGACTCTCTTTTTATATATGCAGTAGCGTATATAAAAATTATGTTTAGTCCTCAAAAAATAGGGAAAAGATATATTACAGAGCTAGTTTTTATATTTTTGGGAGGGATTTATAATGGCGAAACGTAAAGGGTCAGGTGTTATGCTAGTAGGGTTAACTTTAGCAGCATCTTATTTAAGTAAAAAAGAAAACCGTGATAAAGCGTTGAGTATGTTTAATAATGCAAAATCTAAATTAGCATCTTATTTGAATACAACGAATATGGAGATGCATGGAAACATTACAGAGCGTATATCTACTGAAGTAGCCACAGAAGCTGGAACGTCTCCAACAAAAATAGCTTCAAATGAAATGGTTGCTGAAGGTGGAGGGCATACAGGTATCCATTACTTCAATGGAGAAATTCAGGAACAAGAGAAATAACAACAAAACCTTCTCATTTTACGTGAGAAGGTCTTTTTTGTGTACATATGATGATCGTTGCAAATACTAATAATACAATTCCAGTAAATATAAAGCCGCTGACAATACCTAGTGAGAGCCATCCTAGTAATGAGGAACCTAAGACAACTCCTAATGAGAAGAAGGCATAAAAATAACCATAGGCTTTTCCGCGGATTTCTGCCGTCGTAGAGTCGATTAAAAGTGAATTGACTGATGGGAATAAGAAGCCAAATCCGATACCGTAGCAGGCCATTGCAATATAAAGTAACGTACTTGAATCTGCCTGACTAATTAATAATTGACTGATCCCCATTAAACCTATACCAAGGGATAATGTTTTGATAGGAGCGACCTTATCGAAAATACGGTTAGTAGGCAAAATAAATATGAGAACAGCAATAATGCCAAATGTACTCATCAAGGTACCACTTAAACGTGAATCAAAGCCTAAAGATTGCACTTTTAGTGGAAGGAGATAGGCAATAACTCCTTGAGAAAACATTAAAAAGAATGCACTGGTAAAGGCTTTCAATGTACCTGGATTATTAAAAAGTACATAAAAAGGAATGTTTGCAGTTGAAGCAGACTTTTCTTTTTTTACCTGATTTGATTTTAATAAAAAGAAGGCAAGTATTCCTAACAAGAGCATAAAGCTTGCAGTTATATTAAAAACGAATGGTACGCTAGTACGACTCGCTAAAATTCCGCTAAATGCAGGACCGATTATTGCAGCGATACCAACAAATGCTCCAGAGATAGCACTGCCCTTACCTCTTTTTTCTTGCTCAGTAGCATTCGCTAAAAATGTGAAAGCAGCAGGAACGATAAAGCCCGCAACTAATCCATGTACAAAGCGGACTACTAATAGAAAAATAGGATCTTCCACAAAATTATAAAGGGATAGTGAAAGGCCTGTCGTTAAGAGACCTAGGATTAAAATAACGAATGGTCCTTTACGATCAGTTAAAAAACCAGAGATAACATTACCAAATGTATTGGAAAGGGAATACATACCTACTGCTAGGCCGGTAATGAAGGCTGATGCCCCTAAGGATTCAGCATATGTACTCATGACAGGAAGTTGAGTAAATAGGTCGAAAAACGAAAAGAATATAATCAAATAAATAAGTTTCTTCATAGCTCCTCCGATAGAAAATTATATGTTAATGAGAATGAATATCACTCTTATTATACCATTTTCGACAAAAAAGAACGCCTCATAAGTTTTTGACTTAATGAGGCGTTCCTGAATGATGAAAATTAAGCTTTAGCAACTTCTTTTTTCATTGTTTTGTTTTTAGCAAGATTTACGTGCCAAGAAAGTGCTTCCTCTAAAATATGAGGAGTTTGATGGCTACCAGTTGCTTCTACAGCACGGTTATAGTAATCCCAAAGTTGTTCTTTGTAATCTGGGTGTGCACAGTTTTCGATAATTAAAGGTACACGCTCTTTTGGTGCAAGACCACGTAAGTCAGCAATACCTTGCTCAGTTACGATTACATCAACATCATGTTCAGTGTGGTCAACGTGAGAAACCATTGGCACGATTGAAGAGATAGCGCCGCCTTTTGCGTATGATTTAGTAACAAAAATACCTAGACGTGCGTTACGTGCAAAGTCACCTGAACCACCGATACCATTCATCATACGAGTACCTGATACGTGAGTTGAGTTTACGTTACCGTAGATATCTAATTCTAGAGCAGTGTTGATTGAAATTAGACCCAAACGACGGATAAGCTCTGGGTGGTTAGAAATTTCTTGTGTACGTAGGCAAATTTTATCAGCGTACTTTTCTAAATTGCCGTATACTTTTTTCTGTAGTTCTTCAGTCAGCGTAATTGAAGTAGCTGCAGCAAATTTAACTTTACCAGCATCAATTAAGTTGAATACAGCATCTTGAAGTACTTCAGAAGCAACAACTAAATCTTCAAATTCTGAATCAGCGAAGCCGTCAAGTACAGCGTTTGCAACAGAACCAACACCAGATTGTAATGGCATTAATTGTTTTGTTAAGCGACCCGCTTTAATTTCATCACGGAAGAAGTCTAATAAAATGTTAGCCATTGTTTGTGTTTCTTCATCAGGTGGTACGATTAATGAAGGAGCATCAGGCTCTTCAGAAATAACAATCGCTTTAATTTTAGCTGGATCAACTTTGATACCGATATCACCAATGCGTTGCATAGCATCAGTCATTGGAATCGCTTCACGTTTACCTTGCTCAGCTGGTACATAGATATCATGGATACCTACTAAAGCTTCTGGGTGAGAGATATTTAACTCGATAATAATATTCTCAGCGTATTCAGCAAAGATAGGTGAGTTACCCACTGAGTTTGTTGGGATGATGAAGCCATCTTCTGTAATAGCTACAGCTTCAAGGATTAAATGTTTAATAGGTCCGATAATTCCTTGGCGAACTAATTCAGCATTATGTGAAAGGTGAGCGTCTACATATAGTACATCCCCAGAGTTAATTAAGTTACGAATACCTGCATCTCCTTGGAATGGTCCGCGTTTGCGGATAACACCAGCTTCAGCTAAGTATTTATCAACTTCAGGTCCTAAAGAAGCCCCTGTATATACATCAATTTTGAATTTTTCGTTTTTAGCGCGCTCTACTAAAGCCATAGGAACAACTTTTGCGTCCCCCGCACGAGTGAATCCACTCATACCAACTACATCACCGTTTGAGATAAGTGCTGCAGCTTCATCAGCAGTAACAATTTTACTTTCAAGTTCTTTTAAGCCTAGGCGTTTTTGAATAATTGCATCCATTAAAAAGTCCTCCCCTAAAAAGTTTTATGGAAACCGATTACAAAACTAGAAAAAACGTGTAAGAATTTTCTGTTTATTTAGTTGTAGTATGACACCAACCATTTGAATAATACTATCACCAAATTGTCACAATTACTTTAGAAATAGCATTAAATTGAGTAAAAACAGGAAAAATGAGCATAAAAACGAATTTTCGACAGAGAAAACGTTTTAATGTAGAGGTGTATTGTTTTTAGAGAATTTTACTTTTGAAAATTCAGTAATATAATGTGGGGTTAATTTCCGTTCCGACTGGTTGATGAAGAGCATTTAAATTTAGCAAGAAAAAAGTACAGCGAACAATTAAAATGCTCGCTGTACTTATAAAAAAATTAGAAACCTAAAGAACGACGGAAATAACTTGCATAGCGTTGGCTAACTGGAATACGAGTACCGTCTTTCATGATTAATAAAAACGTTGAATGAGAATCTGGTTGAATTTCATCAATGTAGTCAATGTTAACGATATAAGAGCGGTGACAACGTATAAATGAGTCAGGTGCTAAAAATAGCTCAAGATCACTTAGGTTTAAGCGGTGGTAGCCTTCACGACTCATCGTTTTAACAAATGTTTTTCGAAGCTGTGTTTCAAGATAAATAACTTGGTCATGTTTGATTGGGTACCAGCAGTCATCAATTTTAATAGTAATGTAGTTCGTTAAAAATGCTGATGGCTTTTGTGGGAAGATTGCAGTGATAGCACCCTTAGTTTCGCCTTCCTCCATTAAAGGAATACTCATGCCATAATATGCTACTCCAAATACATCAGGCTCAATGTAAGAACTAATCTTTTGTCCGTAGTTTAACGCTTTATGAGCTGCTGAACCTTCTTTAATTGGGTCGCCAGGCTTGATCTTTAAATCAACTTTTTTGCTTGCTTGGTAGTACAAGTATTCGTTTGTATCGGAGATTGCGATAGAAGTATTCTCGGGGAAGAATTCTTTAATAATCTCCATAATTTCTTCTATTTGTTTTGGATCCACTATTAACACCTCGTCTAAACTTTTAAAAATAGTATTATCATCTATTTTACTACATATTCATATAAATTATATAGAGAAGATTTCGGAATAAAAAAGAGAAATGTCGATTGATGAAAAATATAGGTGTAAAACGACATTACATAATTTGTAACAAATTTTAAAAAATTACTAATTCGATTTGATATATATATGGTAAAATTTAATTGTGCGACATAAGTTTACGGGGTTTCTACTGTGTATATATGATAAATTAGAACTAGTGTGAAAGACAAAATGTGGTTGAAAGGAAATCGCAGAATATGGTAAAATTCACTGTATAGTCTATTTTTTTTTGTAACTGATGGTATAGTTGGGTTATTTTTATTATATAATATATGAAATATGACTCAATTCGTACAATTGATAAGGAAATACTATTTTCTTATTTTGAAATAAGTAGATTGGTGTCAAGAATTGTAACAGCAATTCGTGCAATCTGAGGAAAGATGGGGAAGATTATGCAACTACATCAACATTCTATGTCAGAAACGATATCCAAAAGATACTTTCAGGAAATCGATAGTATTAACCAATACATCGGTGTAGAAGAATTTTTTAATATTGAGTCGAAATTAGTATTTGAAATTTACCATTTAGAATCTGCAAAGGCAAAGAAATCTTTGCATAAATTAATTGATATTCTTTCCATACGTTTTGGCAAACAAGTCATTAAAATTGTTCGAAGTTATTTTTCTGTTTTGTCGTCAATTGTTGCACGTAAATTGCTAGACAATCAAGTTCCTTCGAAAAAAGCTTTTGCTTTTAACATTGCTTGTAATGATATGATTGAAAATCAAATGAAAGACGCAGAATTTTTACAATTCGCTGATGATTTAATTGATTTTTTTGTCTACTTCATCGCAGATCGCAAGCAACCGACTTTTCGTCACCAGACAGTTAATAAAGTAATAATGTATATAAACGATGAATTGGAAAATGACTTAACAGTGGAAAGCATCGCAAATAATTTTCATATAAGTACGAGCCACTTATCACGTATATTTAGAGAACATGTTGGTATTACACTTGTTGAATATCTAAATGTTCGCCGAGTAGAAGAGTCACAGTACTACCTTAGACACACGAATAAAAGTATAACTTCTATTTCAGATCAATTCCATTTCTGTAATCAAAGCTATTTTACCCGCATCTTTAAAAAATATACTGGGGTAACGCCCAAACATTTCCGAGATGAGCTACATCATGAGTTTTATCGTTTCGAGATGGCGGAATCAGAGCTTCAAAACGTTTAAAGTCATAAAAAGATTAATAAATAGATGCGGACGTATTAGCGATGCTAAAGCTCGCATCTTTTTTATGCTTGCTATTTGATAATAATGGACCCGATAATGTATACTTCATTTTAGTTGATAAATAATAGTAGGTGGAAAAATGAAGAATTTGAAGCTATTTTCAATGCTTGGACTTGTCGTTTTTGTTCTTAGTGGCTGTCAAGCTGTGCAAAACAAAGAAGGTTTTTTCTATAGTATCTTTGTAAAACCTATGGAATTTTTATTGGAATTTTTCGGTAATACTATTTTTTCAGGTAGCTATGGTTTAGCAATTATCGCTATTACGGTTCTTATTCGTTTAGTTTTAATGCCGATTATGTTAAAAAATTATCGTCAGCAACAAAAGATGAAAACGAAAATGGATGCGTTTAAGCCTGAAATGGAAGCTGTTCAGAAAAAGATGAAGGAAGCTAAGACAAAAGAAGAGCAAATGCAGTATCAGCAAGAAATGATGGCATTATATCAAAAACATGGCATCAATCCACTCAACATGGGTTGTTTACCAATGTTAATTCAAATGCCTATTATCATGGGTCTTTATTTCTCTATCTTATATTCTACAGATGTGAAATCACATGAATTTTTATGGTTTAGCTTAGGTTCACCTGATATCGCTATGACAATTGTCGCAGGTATTGTTTATTTAGTTCAAGCACGTGTATCATTATGGACAGTACCAGAGCAACAAAAAGCACAAATGAAAATGTTTATTTATATTTCACCAATTATGATTGTCTTTATCTCGATGTCATCTATGGCAGCCCTACCACTTTACTGGTCGGTCAGCGGTGCATTATTGATTATTCAAACATATATCGGTCGGAAATTTTATTCGGAACATCCGGAAAAAGTAAACTCATAAAATTATTTGTCGAGGCTTATGTAGCCTCGATTTTTTTAGGAGGACAGTAAGATGAATACAAAGTGGCTATCATCTATTCTAGTCGCAATTTTTAGTATCGCGGCTATCGTATTTATTATCATAGGTAATTTTAACTTTGCGGTATTTGCAATGACTATTATGTTTGCCGTATCTAATGGATTTAGAGCAAAAAGTTTTAAAGAGCAAGGTTATATAAAAGAAGCGAAATGGATGAAGTACATGGCAATCTTTTTCTCAATTGCTTCTATTGTAGTGTTTATTATTATTCTCACAGACTAACAGATTAATTTTGAAATCATGGGTGAAAACCCACACCCTAAATTGTGAACAGTGCTAAAATGAGACTATAGCAAAATAGTAAAAACTAGTATCGGTACTTACTGAAGGACTGTTCTTTGAAGATGTAGTACTGGATAACTTTAAAAGGGGTAAAAAATAGTGAAAAAGAAACGTTTTCCACTCATCCTGGGTGCTTTAATCTCGGTGGCGCTTATCGCATCTATTTTCGTAGTTTATAACTATAAAAATAAACAGATAAATAATGCATCTGATGGACATGAACAACAAACCGCAGAACCAACTAAAAAAGATTCACCTGTAAAAGAAGAGCCGAAAAATACAGCGGATAATCCGGTGAAGCCCGAGCAGAAGGTAGATGAAAATGGCTATATACCAAATCAAACATTACCAACTGAGCCGACATATATTAAAGGGATTTTATTAGCGAATAAAGTATATCCGCTACCATCTACCTTTGCGCCTGAAGAAAGTCCAGAGGCACGTCAAGCTCTAAATAAAATGCTTGCTGCTGCAAAACAACAAGGTTTTGAATTAGTAGCTTTTAGTGGCTATCGATCTTTTGAATATCAAACAACACTATATAATAACTATGTAAACCGTGATGGGCAAGCTGCCGCTGATCGCTATAGTGCGCGCCCTGGTTATTCAGAACATCAAACCGGTTTGGCCTTTGATATAGGGGAAGTCGGTAAAGATAAATTATGGCTAACTGAAGAATTCGGTGAAACACCAGCAGGCCAATGGTTATTTACACATGCTCAAGACTATGGCTTTATTTTACGATTCCCAAAAAATAAAGAAGACATCACAGGTTATATGTATGAGTCATGGCACTACCGTTATGTAGGTGTAGACATAGCAAAAGACATAAAAAAACAAAATATAACGCTAGAAGAATATCTAGGTGTGAAATAAAAAAAGGGAAGAGAGTTGTTCGTAATGTTACGAACTAGCTCTCTTCCTTTTCTACATTCTACAAGATCGGTGTTAATAAGCGTGAAATGGATTCTTTAAATTTAATTAATGCGGAACGATTTTGGTACATTTCCCAAGTTAATTCAGTACAATCAAAAATATCTTTTTCAAACAGCTCAGCAAGCTGATGTGAAATCGTTGAGTCATAAATGAAGGCATTTACTTCAAAATTTAAACTGAAACTGCGTACATCAAGGTTTGCAGTACCGATTGTTGATGCTTCATCGTCAATAATGATTGCTTTAGCATGAATAAAGCCCTTTTCATAAATATAAACTTTCGCTCCTGCACGCAATAATTGTCCTACGTATGAATATGTAGCCCAATAAACAAACATATGATCAGGCTTATTTGGAATCATGATTCTTACATCAATGCCTGAAAGCGTCGCAATTTTAATAGCCTCTAAAAAACTAACATCAGGGATGAAATATGGCGTTTGGATATATATATACTTTTTCGCCATATTAATAAGCTTTAAGTAGCCCATTTTAATATGTTCCCAGTCAGAGTCAGGTCCACTAGACACGATTTGTAAGCCCACATCGCCTTTTTTTGGAATAGCAGGGAAGTAACGATCTGAATAGCCCATTTTCTGTTGTACGGAAGCTTGGTTCCAATCAAGTAAAAAGCGTGTTTGCAATGGATGGACGGAGCTACCTTCAATACGTAAATGTGTGTCTCTCCAATAGCCAAACTTTTTTTGTAGACCGAGATACTCATCTCCAACATTAAAACCACCAATATAACCAATACGACCATCAATCACAACAATTTTCCGGTGATTTCTAAAATTTAAACGAGGGTTTATAAGTGGCAAAATGGATGGGAAAAATACTTCGACTTCTCCACCTGCAGTAAGTAATTCTTTGAAATGGCGTTTTTTAACATTGCGCGAGCCCATTTCATCATATAAGATTCTTACCTTAACTCCTTGCTTTGCTTTTTTTATAAGTGCATTAACAATGCGTGTACCTAAGTCATCTAAACGGAAAATATAATATTGAATGTGAATATGATCTTTTGCTGCCTCAATATCTGTTAGTAGCTGCTCAAATTTATTTGCACCATCATCAAAAATATCAATGTGGTTATCTTGCGTTAATACAGCATTATTTGTTTTAAGATGCATGTAAATCATTTCTTTATAGTTTTCCGCATTTTCGATCCGAAACTCGAACGTATTATCTCGAATCGCTTCTGTCTGATAGCTAATGAGGTTATCGATACCGATATCCTTGCGTCCTTCCCAACGGAATAAATGTTTTTTTCGTAGTTGTCGTCCGAACATCAAGTATAAAATAAACCCACCTAATGGAATGAAGAATAGTACGAGAATCCATGCCCATGTAGAAGTGGCATCTTTACGCTCTAAAAAAATTATGACCATTGCTGCCAAAATATTAACAAACATAATTAAAGGTACTAGATATCCAACATCGGTAAAAATACTCATTCCTACACCTGCCTTTACTATATTTGCGTAATACACTTAGTATAACTTACTTTATAAGTGGAAAGAAGATATGAAATTTGGTTGGTAAGCATGGAAAAGGATTACCTCCAAATAAGAACGAGGTAATCCGAAATCCATTTTGCCCTGTTGTATTGAAATAGTTGTATCGTTGCTTTCGCGCAGAAAAACCGTTGTTGCTGTCGCTACGCTTTCGCACAGAAAAAAACTTGTTGCTGAATGAAGATAAATGATTAGTAATGCTCCCATTGAAATAAAATATCAGAGAAATCCTTTTGGAGGAGCTTTTCTCGGTTAATAAAGAATTTCCCAACGCCACTATCTGCCCACATAATACCGATTTCATCATTAGAGTCGATTTGGAGTAACAATACATCATATCGTTTAAGAAGCTGTGATTCGTGACGGATATCCTCCTCTATAAAATAGGCGTAACCGCCAATTTTAGCTCCAGCCCCTAAGAAGTGTTGTAAATAAATTTCCCGTAAATCAACATCTTCTGATGAAGGAATTAAGTCTGGTAAATAATGTGAGGCTCGATAATCTAAAGCGGAAACAGGTTCTTGAATCGGTTGAAATTGTAATGCTAATTCCTGACGAATAGGGAACTGATCGTCTGCTGCTTGTGCTAAAAACTCCTGACTAGGGGGTGTTGCTTCAAAATTTACGGTAGGATAAAAACGTATTTTATAAAATTGCTGAAAAATATCCTCGTGATAATGATCAGCATTCACGAAAATATTAGATGAAATAAAAAATTGCAGAATACCCTGAGATGGGAAATCTTTTAGAGGTGGCATTTCTGCAAAGTTAATTTGAGCTAATAGCCGCATAGTCTCGCCTGCAATATCTTTCGGATATGTCTGGTAATATGGTAAATAAGGTTCTCCAGCAAATTTACTTTCCGTTAACGTAGTTGATCGCTTATAAGGTGTGATAATCATTGCTGAAATTAGTGTTTCTTCAATTTCAAAACGAAACGATTCTAGCTCTTTTGGAAGAAAAAAATTTGTTGTTTTGTTCATGCAGAGCCCTCCGGTAGTCCGTTCCAATATTCCTTGATGTGTTTTATTATGCTTTGAATTACTATTAAGTTACGGCTTTTTATCAACAAATTATTCAAGTCGTAAAGATTTATTTGATGCTTTAAAAATAAATATTAAACTAATTGAAACGACGGCTATTGCTGCTGAAGTATAATAGCCTAAACTAGATTGCATAGTAAATAGCCAAGTAAAGAATAGTGGACCTAGAATGCGTCCTAGATTATCCATCGAATAGGAAAGACCTGCAGCAGTTCCGTATTGACCACCAGATTCTTTAGTTGAAAGAGATACAACGCATGTTCTTGCGAGTGCATTTCCTGCTGTGAAAACACAGAGGGCTAAACCGGCCGTAAATAAGTTAGCTGTTAAAGTGAATAAAAGCATACCCATTGCTGTGATAATTTGTGCACCTATTAACCAAGTTGTCTCGCTTCCGTTTTTAATTCGTCTAACCACACCGCCTTGAATAGCTGCATCTACAAAGCCGCTAAACATAAACAAATAACCAATTTGTAATGGTGTAATTTGAATTCGATCAATTTGGAACAACTGGAAAGTCGCTTCCACTCCTGCCAGCATAAAAGTCACTAAAAATGAGAACATAAATAAATAGCGCACACGGTACTGCAACATTTTTGTAGCACCCTTTGGCATAATGGCACGTTTATTTGTATCTTTTCGTTTTGTAGGTTCTTTTAAAACGAAACTTGCATAAATAAATAATAGCGCAATTAGTGTTGCTGAAGCGATAAAGGGTAGTTGCAAGCTGTAGTGTCCGAGCATACCACCAATTGCTGGACCAAAAATAAAACCGAGCCCGATGGACATGCCCATGAGACCCATATATTTATTGCGATCCTCTTCACTCGACATATCTCCTACAAAGCCTGTTACAGCTGTATATAGTGCTCCCGAGAACAAACCACCCACAACGCGTGAGATGTATAACATTACTAAATTAGTAATAAATAATGAGAAAATAACAAAGCTTAAGCTAAAACCTACAAGACCTATTAATATAAGTTGCTTACGACCTACCTTATCGGACAGCATACCCCAAAGAGGTGCAGTGAAAAAACTGGCGAGCGAATACACTGTAAGTAAGCCACCTACATGTATATTATCCCAATTTTGCTGAACTATAACCTCAGGTAAGACAGGTATAATAATTCCAAATCCAAGGTAGACGAGGAATTGGACAGACATTAATAATAAAATTGCCTTTTTCATACAGTCCCCTGCTTTCATACAATATTTTAGTATGTATATTCTACCTCTCTTATTATTGTTATTACAAGAAAACGGAAGAATAAACAGTTTAAATACTAAAGTAGGGGAGGATATTTTGTTAAGGTGTATACGAAGGTTTTATATAGCGAAGGCTGGGTGACTTCTTAAGGAAAGCTGTAAAATTGGAGCGAGCGAAGTGGAGGAAAGAGGCTGAACACTGTATAAAAAATGACAAACTGTTAACAATGTAATTATATTGACACCAAAAATGAATGGCGAACTAACGTAAGTAACTAAATGGACTCATTCTATTTTTAATTTTTTGTATCGAATGTCGCATAGAGTATTAAATTATATCTGGGTTATACTACTAGAGGGTATATCGGTATTTTATTTTATTAATGTTTAAATTTTGTTACTTAGTGGTAAATGGTTTAAAAGAGGAAAAATTTACATTGTAACAAAAATGAAAAATTTTAAAGCAAAGTTAAATGGTATGATAGAAAGAGATTAACTCGTCAGACATCATACGCTTGCAAAAATGAAACTTTTTTGGAAATAAAACGTTATATAAATTCGAGGAAAGATTGAGGTGGAATGTATGACAAAAGAAGTAGATTTGAAAAAGATTGTTTCGAATTTATCTAAGTTGGGTGTAACAGCCACTGTAACAAAGTCTCGACTTGAACTTTTAAAAGTGCTCACACCACCAACGCAAACACCGCAAGTTCAAGCTTAACTCGTTTTACAAATAAAAATGGGTAGTCTCTTAATGAGGCTACCCATTTTTTATATCCACAATTAATCGTCATCATCGTGAGTGGTAAACATGTAAGTACGGTAGTGGAAACGCATACTGAAGACAAGACCGATGGCTAGAGCGTTCCCCATCAATGAACTTCCCCCATAACTGATAAACGGTAGAGGAATTCCGGTAATAGGTAATAGCTGAATAGTCATACCGATATTTTCAAGTACATGGAATGTAATCATTGCAATAATACCAGAACATACATATGTTGAGAATGGATCTTTCAATAATAGGGTAGTTTTTGTTAAATGATAGATTAATAAAAAGAATAAACAAATAACGATACTAGCGCCAATAAAACCCCATTCTTCTCCGATAACTGTAAAAATAAAATCGGTATGATTTTCGGCAACGTAAACTTCACGGCCTCGGTAGCCTTTACCGAAAATCTCACCTGAACCAATGGCATTCAAGGAAGTAATTAAATGGTATCCATCACTAGAAGAATATGAATATGGATCTAACCAAGAATAGATTCGAGCAAACTGATATGGTCTTAAGCCGAATGTGTTCTCTAAAAAACTTTGCATATGGAGTGCCATCCATAAAAAAGAACCACCCACTATTGCGCCACCTAAAAAAGTTGGTAAAATAATTTTCCATGATACACCTGCTACAATGACAACAGCAGCCGTAATGGCGAAGAATACTAAGGCTGAACCAAGGTCAGGCTGCTTCAGAATAAGGGCTAAAGGTAATAATAGTGTAGCAATGATTTTACCTAGCAATATGAAATCCGTTTTTATGGATTTAAAAGTATAAACTTCGTGGTGCTTACTAATAAGTCGAGCAAGTGCTAAAATGTAAAAGGTTTTCATAAACTCAGAAGGTTGAATATTTCCAAGTGGTGTATGATACCAGCTTTTTGCACCATTAATTTTTGCACCGATTTGTCCTGGACCTTCTGGCATGAAAATAAGCAGTACTAATAAGAAGATGCCTCCACCGTACATATACCAAGACAATTTTTTATATTGGTCAGGTTCAAAAAACATAACTACTCCAATAATTACTGAGCAAATGACGTACCATCGCAATTGTAAAGGAACATAGTTAACGCCGTACTGACCTGATGTTTGCGCCGACGAAATGGCTAACAAACTTATGACTAGAAAGCAAAGAAGTATAAAAGCGAGCGTCCAGTCAAAACGATTCGCGAAATTTCGTTTATTTTCCATACAAGCCACCTATATCAAAATAGTATCTCTTAATGAGTAAATTTGATTTAAATTAATTCCGATTCAATCTACTACCAAATATATATATGATGAATCCTCAAGAGGCAATATTAAACCGAAAGTAGGGGGAGTAATATTTGCTTTTTGTTTAGAAAATTCTCTCAAATATTTGTAAGAAATGAATAGAATTATATTCGTTCTAAATGTGCTCATTCCGAGTAGTTAAAAAACATATATGCAAAAGCATCTTTAACATTCATATTATAACGTAAAAAACACTTTTACGCCTGTGAATATTGTTATGACGATTATTAACATAAAATGTTTCAAAAAATTCAAGTTTAGTTTTATAATATAGTGAAGAATGGGGTGATGGTTGTGGCTAAAAAATTGAAGTCAGCTGACGATTTTATGTATCATATATATGTTCATATGAATGAGGTCGATAAATTTGTTGTTTTTAGCGGGCTTAAATTCTCGCAATTTGTGGCTGCACTTGAACCACTGCATCACTTACTGTTATTGAAACATTCCTATGAAGATGGTTCCTTTAATATGCATACTCAGTTCGATTTTATATCAGAAGAGGAAGTACCTCAGTTTGTAAAAAAAGCTACAGAATCCAAAGAATTATGTTGGATAGACTTTATGGATGAGAAGAGGCTAGACCAACTAACACCGATGGAACAAGGAGAGCTGCTTTACATAAGTCATAAAAAGGAACCGATTACTTCGCCATTTTTTAATAAATTACAAAATCGATTTGTCTATTATTCTTCAGATTTAGAGAAAATGACTAAAGTTTATTTTCGCCATTTAAGTGATTCCGATTTACTCCTTGCTAATGTTTTGAACAGTTTGATTCGTGAAAAGGAACGTAGCACTGGTTTTTGGCGACGGAAGGTGAAATCGAGTATTCCTGCTATTTCACCGGAATTTTTGCGTGCCTATCGTTCTTTTACTAAAGATGGGGCACTGTTATCATTGTATAGAATTGAAAAGCCTAAAGTAGCTTACGGTATCGAAATTCGCAATCTGTCAGAGTATTCCTATCCGGATGAGGTATGGGATGATTTAAAAAGTACAATTTTGAAAAATGAGCACGATGAATTGATTTATATTATTTAACTTCTTTCAGCGGATAAAAGGATGTTAGCCTAAAATCATCGCATCCATGCGATAACGGCTAACTGTCCTGCGTCACGCAGGCCTAAGCACAAAGCTGATTCCTGACGCAATTATGCCCAGGCATAATTGATCTATTCATTTGTACGTAGAATGAATATACACTAAATCTCACCGTCAAAATTACGGTGAGATTTTTAACGTCATTCAGTAATTGTTTTGATGTTTTGCGTAGCGACAGCTACAGATGTTTTATGTAGCGAAAGCAAAGCGGCAGCTACAGATGTTTTATGTAGCGAAAGCAAAGCGGCAGCTACAATTACGGCAAGGCGAAATTGATGTCATTTATAAAGACGTTTCATGATAAACTAATAGTACTCAAGAAGTATGTGGAGGGCACAAGAATGAAAAAAAGAATCGGTTTATTATACGGTGGAAAATCAGCCGAGCATGAGGTGTCATTATCGACAGCACGTGCAGTCACGGGAGCTTTGAATTTCGAGGAGTATGAAGTATATCCGATTTTCATTACCCTTGAAGGGGAATGGCGCCGAGGTGAGCGTCTAAAAAAACCTGCAAGTACAATTGAAGAATTACAATTTGGTGATAATGCCAATATTTTAGAAAATAACATTACAGATTTTTTAATTGATAAAGATGGTAAATCTGTACAATTTGACGCAATTTTCCCATTGCTTCACGGTACTAATGGTGAAGATGGAACTGTTCAAGGTTTACTTGAGGTTCTAAATCTACCTTATGTAGGAAATGGTGTTTTAGCATCAGCAACTGGCATGGATAAAGTAGTTATGAAACAATTATTTGAAATTGCCGGCTTACCACAAGTTCCATATACGTATTTCATTCGTAGTGAATGGGCTAATGAACAGGAGGCTATCCTCGCTCGTTGCGAAGAAAAACTGGATTGGCCGATGTTTGTGAAACCTGCAAACTTAGGATCAAGTGTTGGAATTAGCAAGGCAACAAATCGCGATGAATTAGTGAAGGCTATCGAAATAGCCTTACAGTATGATCGGAAAATTGTAATTGAGCAAGGTATAATCGCTCGTGAAATTGAACTTGCTGTGCTAGGAAATGACTTCCCGGAAGTTTCTGTACCTGGTGAAATTAAACCAGTCACTGACTTTTATGATTATGACTCCAAATATAAAGATGGCTCGACAGTCCTTATTATCCCAGCAGAGCTTACTGAGGATACAGTATCTAATTTACAGGAGCTAGCTAAACGTGCGTTCAAAGCTATTGATGGGAGCGGTTTAGTTCGTGCGGACTTTTTTGTGACGGCTGATAATAGCATTTATATTAACGAAGTGAATACAATGCCAGGTTTTACACCTGTAAGTATGTATCCGCTTCTTTGGCAACATACAAATGTAAGTTACCCAGAGCTTATTGATCGTCTGATTACTCTAGCAATTGAGCGTTTTGAAGAAAAACAACAGCTTCACTATAAAAAAGACTGAGTGGGATTATTGTGAAAAAAACATTAAAGCAGTTAGCTACATGGTTAAATGAAGAAGTACCAGCTTTTGGTGACACGGTCGTATCAGGAATTTCCATTGATACTAGAACAATTCAACAAGGGGATTTGTTTGTTCCATTTCGTGGTGAAAAGGCCAATGGTCATAAATTCGTTCTGCAGGCTATTGAAAAAGGAGCAGGAGCTTCTCTTTGGCAGAAGGATGAACCGAATCCACCTCAAGGTGTGCCATTACTCTTTGTAGATGATCCAGAGGTGGCGCTTCAGCAAATGGCACGTGCCTATCGCAGTGAGCATAAGGCGAAGTTTATTGGCATTACTGGTTCAAATGGTAAAACATCGACGAAAGATATTTTAGCAGGAACGCTAACACCATTTTTTAAAGTACAAAAGACAATCGGGAATTTTAATAATGAGCTAGGTTTACCTATTACGGTATTACAGCTAGATGAAGATACTGATGTTGCCGTACTTGAAATGGGTATGAGTGGTTTTGGTGAAATTGAGTTTTTAACGAAACTTGCTCGTCCACATATGACAGTGATTACAAACATTGGCGAGGCTCATATGCAAGATTTAGGCTCACGTGCAGGAATCGCTAAAGCCAAATTTGAAATAATCCAGGGAATGCAACCAGATGGAGTGCTGTTTTATGATGGAGATGAACCGCTACTACAAGAGTTAGTTGCGAAAGAGCAGCAGTTAAAAGCGGTGGCATTTGGCCTAGAGCATGGCAATCTATTGTATGCAGACAATATTGAAGCAACGGCTGATGGAAGTAGCTTCTCTACACATGGTGTGATAGAAGGAGATTTCTTTATTTCAGTTCTTGGGAAGCATCAAGTGAAAAATACATTAGTCGCGATGTTAATTTCACAACAGCTAGGTTTAAACGATGACCAAATTCGTGCATCCTTAAAACAAGTAACTCTTACGGATATGCGCATGCAGCAAGTGAATGGATCAAATGGGGCATTATTTATTAATGATGCTTACAATGCTGCACCAACTTCTGTAAAGGCGGCTATTCAATTTGTTGCATCGACAACGATTCGCCCAGAAAAATGGCTTGTGCTAGGTGATATGCTTGAACTTGGACCAAATGAAAAGCGTTTCCATGAAGATTTATCGAAGGATATTCATGCAGAAGAAATCGACTATGTATGTTTATTTGGCCCACGAATGGCTTATTTAAATGATGTTTTAAAAGAGCGATTTGATGAGGACCATTTGTTATATGCAGAGGATGTTTATACGCCAATTATCGAAAAACTACAGCAAGCTAACGAGGAGTCTATCGTTTTACTCAAAGGCTCTCGTGGTATGAAGTTAGAAACAATCTTACGTGCATTTACGAAGTGATAAAACAAGGAGTCGGTGGGGCATTCTCTCACCGATTCTTTCTTTCATTTATCGACTTATATGAGTTACACATTTAGAGGTGAAAATAATGTCAGTAGGTGTGTTATGTATACATGGATTTTCAGGAGGACCTTATGAAGTAGAACCTTTTACTACCTATTTACGAACGTATACAAATTGGCTCATTGAAGAACCTACCTTGTCAGGGCATGGAGAAGAATTACAAATGCGTGGTTTCACTGCTAAGCATTGGTTAATGGATGCCGAGCTCGCTTTTCGTGCTCTTGCCAAAAAAGTAGATGAAGTAATAGTAGTTGGATTTTCAATGGGGGGCATTATAGCGCTCTATTTAGCCAAGCGGTATAAAGTGAAAAAGCTCGTATTACTAAGCGCTGCTGCCAAATATGTGAGTCCGAAGCAACTGGTCAAAGATTTTAAAATGCTGGCAACTGAGGCATACCATCGTAATTTGTCTAATAATGAGCTGTTTTTACGATACCGGCATAAGTTTAATCATGTGCCACTATCCGCAACGATAGAATTCATGAAGCTTGTTCGAATGGTGGAGCCGTATTATAAAGATATTAAAATTCCGGTGTATATTGTACAAGGGAAATTAGATGGAATTGTGCCCTATCATACTGCTCGCTTTTTATTTGATCAATTAACTTCAAACGAAAAAACCTTGTATTTATCTGATACTGGCAAGCATCATATTTGTTATGGCGAAGATTGCTCTGAATGGTTTTCTAACGTTTTGTCATTTTTAAAGAGTTCGTAAAGTAGTCAGATTATTACGACTCATGCGTTATCGTTGCATACGTTTTAATCCCATGTTAGACTAGTGTAAGCAATGGATACATTTTGTGCGAAGACTCTTCATATTTGATTGAAGAGTACTTTTTTTTGAACACAACGGTTTTATTCTAAAGTGAATAATTACGACAGAATCAAACCGCTCGGTAAAGACCGGGCTTTCCTTTTCATATAAGAGAGCTCTATGTGACCATCATATAGAGAAAATTTTTAAGTAACGGAAACGTTCCACAACACAGGCTCGAATTTGCCGACAACTTCATCTGAAAATGTAACCATTTGTCAACTTAAAAGCAGAAAAAGGAGATTGAGAAGTTTGACAAATTTTTCAGAATTAAATATTAGCGAATCTACATTACGTTCTGTAAAGCGTATGGGATTTGAAGAAGCAACACCAATCCAAGAAGGTACTATTCGTTTTGCGATTGAAGGCCGTGACGTATTAGGTCAAGCGCAAACAGGTACAGGTAAAACTGCCGCTTTCGGGATTCCACTTATCGAAAAAATTGACCCAAAAAACCCTAACATCCAAGCATTAGTAATTGCTCCAACTCGTGAATTAGCAATTCAAGTTTCTGAAGAGCTTTATAAAATTGGTTATGACAAACGTGTGAAATTATTATCAGTTTATGGTGGTCAGGAAATCGGCCGTCAAATTCGTGCGCTAAAAAATAAACCACAAATTATCGTTGGTACACCTGGCCGAATTATAGATCATATCAATCGTCGTACTTTAAAATTAGAAGATGTTCAAACATTAGTGCTTGATGAAGCAGATGAAATGTTAAACATGGGCTTTATTGATGATATTAATTCAATCTTAGAAAACGTCCCATCTGAACGTCAAACATTGCTGTTCTCAGCAACAATGCCACCAGCAATTCGTAAAATTGCTGAAACATTTATGCGTGATCCAGAAATCGTAAAAATTAAAGCAAAAGAATTAACAGTTGATAACATCGATCAATATTTTGTGAAGTCTGCTGAGCGTGAAAAGTTCGATATTTTATCTCGTTTATTAAACGTTCACCAACCAGAACTTGCAATCATCTTTGGACGTACAAAACGCCGCGTGGATGAGCTTGCACAAGCGTTATCAATTCGTGGTTACCTTGCTGAAGGGATTCACGGTGATTTAAGCCAAGCAAAACGTATTTCAGTATTACGTCAATTTAAAGAAAATAAAATTGATATTCTTGTGGCAACAGATGTAGCTGCTCGTGGGCTTGATATTTCTGGTGTAACACATGTTTATAACTTCGATATTCCTCAAGATCCTGAGTCTTATGTTCACCGTATTGGTCGTACAGGCCGTGCAGGTAAATCAGGTCTTGCGGTAACGTTTGTAACGCCACGCGAAATGGGTTACTTACGTATCGTAGAAGAAACAACGAAAAAACGTATGACACCACTTCGTCCACCAACAACTGACGAAGCTTTAGTTGGTCAACAACGCTTAGCTGTAGAGACACTTGAAGGTCTTATTGCGAACAACGACTTAGGTGATTATCGTACACTTGCTACAGAATTACTTGAAAACCATGATGCAATCGATGTCGTAGCTGCAGCAATTCGTTCATTAACAAAAGAGCCAGATGACTCGCCAGTAACAATTACTGAAGAACGTCCATTACCAATGCGTCGTGAGCGTTCTGGCAATCGTGGCGGAGATCGTGGACGCGGTGGCAACCGTAGCTCTAACGGACGTCGTGATGGCGGACGTGGCGGAGATCGTCGTGGAGGACGCGGCGGAGATCGTCGAGAAGGCGGACGCCGTGATGGAGGTCGCCGTGAAGGTGGACAAGGTCGTTCACGTGCGCCACGTCGTCACGAAGATTAATTTTATCTTCATCAAAATGATAAAACCTTACAGTCAAAGTGGCTGTAAGGTTTTTTTAACTTCTTTTAGCGGATGGCCATATTAAAATACGAAGCGACAGCACGAGAACGCCAAGGTAAAATTGATAAAACTTTGAAACAAAAAGATAATTAGTTACGTATACATAAATAAGGAAAGAGAGGGATCGATTTTGAGATCAGAACCAATTCATAAGATTTCTAGGAAAGGGTTAACAGTGTGGCGTTTATATGGTGTATTGCAAACGATACTTCTTTTGATTATAGCGGCTTTAGTATGCTATGGCACTTATTATTTTGAATGGCCATCATTTATTTATTTCATTGCAGTTGTTGTAGTTATACTTAGTGCTATTCTATCTGCTTATCTATTTCCAAAAGTAAGATGGGAACGCTGGCGCTATGAGGTGCGTGACAGTGAGATTGAAGTGCAACATGGTTTATTCGTTGTTAAACGTACGCTTATCCCAATGGTGCGTGTACAACATGTTGATACGACGCAAGGACCGATATTAAAAAAATATGGTTTAGGTAATATTTCAATATCAACGGCGGCAACTGTACATACGATTCCAGCCCTTGTAATGGAAGAGGCGGATGGACTTCGTGCACGTATATCGGAATTAGCAAGGGTGGCGGAAGATGATGTCTAAGGCAGTTAATCGATTACACCCAGTATCGGCTGTTATTTCAAGTGCAAAAGCATTAAAAAGTATGATTTTCCCGTTAATTGTTATTATTATAACGAATGGTTTTAACTTCTCGTTTAATTTCCATAGTGATAATTTTTGGAGAACTGTTTTCTTATTCGGTATATGGGGAGTAGGGGCTATACTTGCGCTTGTTAGTGGCATTGTTAAATGGCGTACCTTTGTATATTGGTTTGAAGATGGAGAATTACGTGTAAAATATGGCTTGTTCGTTAAAAAGAAACGTTACATCCCATTTGAACGTATTCAAAGCTTAAATTACAATGAGGGTATTTTTCATCGACTATTTGGCCTAGTGAAGGTTCAAGTTGAAACTGCCGGAAGCAAGGATAGAAAGCCAGAGGTAGAGTTAACGGCAATTAGAAAGGAAGCGGCAGATGCAATAGAGCTGGAAATGCGTCACACGAAAAACAAAGCCAATGAGCAGATGAATGATGACCAGATGAGTAATGAACAATCGCTAACCGAGGAAGTATTAGCGCCGATGATTTATCATATGTCGATACGTGATTTACTTATATTAGCCATAACTTCAGGCGGAATTGGGGTCGTTCTGTCTGGGGTAGCAGCATTTATCCCTCAGCTTTCAGATATAATCCCATATGAGGAAATTTTTAATGAGCTAGCTGACTTTGCGAAAATTGGTGCATTTTTAGTTGCACTAATAGTGATATTCAGCCTAATTGTGGCATGGTTTGTGTCATTTATTATTACATTGATCAATTATTATGATTATACAGTTCGAACTGAAGATGAA
This sequence comes from Lysinibacillus zambalensis, assembly GCF_040183165.1. Taxonomy (NCBI): domain Bacteria; kingdom Bacillati; phylum Bacillota; class Bacilli; order Caryophanales; family Bacillaceae; genus Lysinibacillus; species Lysinibacillus zambalensis. Next base: position 13,900 of record NZ_JBEGDG010000025.1, on the reverse strand, counting down.
AAACTTATTATTACAAAAGGGCTACTGGAGAAAAAACGTATTACTTTACCGTTAAATCGAATTCAGGCGATTCGTATTGTAGAAAATCCATTGCGTCAATTATTTGGCTTTGCAACGGTTGTTGTTGAGAGTGCTGGGGGAAATGGTGGAGAGGGAAATGATAAAAAAATTGCGTTGTTCCCACTTATTCAGAAGCAGGATTGTTTGGAAACGTTAGAGCAGATCTTTCCGGATGTAAATTGGCGACCAGAACTTATTTATTCGCCAAATCGAGCTCGTCCATTTTTTTACCGAATTGATTTCATTTGGCTTGTACCGATAATTGGTGCATGTAGTTATTACTTTTATCCGTACGGACTGCTTTCGCTATTGTTAATTCCATTAACGATATTAATAGGTATTTGGCAACATAAAACAGCTGCTTATATGATAGATGGAAAGCAACTAACTATGCAATATCGTGTGTTCAGTCGTATTACATTTTTTATGGAGAAAAAACGAATTCAATCTATTGGGACTACCCAAACGTATTTCCAAAAAAGAAAGAATGTTATGTCTGTAAAAGCAACGGTAATGTCGGGCATGACTGGTATGACAGGGAATGTGCGAAATTTAGAGCAGCAGGATGCTGAAACTATAGTATCTTGGTACGAACATTGAATGCGAGAAAAAGGCTAGTCCTCACAATTAATGTGGGATTAGCTTTTTTTATGAATCATTTGTTAAAACATTACAACAACAATATACGAATGAGTGACAAATATCGTGCTACTACGTTTATACTACGCTTTCGCACAAAAATATTGTGTTGATCCAAGTGGCTAATCGCATGCTCTTAGAAAAGTACATAGTCAAAAAGGAAGTTAGGGACACATGATGATGATAATCCTTTTTTACCTATAAATTTCCAAATATTCTGTTTATAATAAAATTAATCAAACAAAAGGGGGAGTGATAGAAAGCGTAGAGGATGTAGCTACAATGCAACAAAACGTGAATAATAATGGCCTACAAACGGGGGCTATTGGGGAAGTTTACGGGAGTGGCATCATCAAGCGAATTAGGGCATAAATGGACAAGTGTTAATACGGTTTTATTTGGGGATAAAATGAAAAAAGAATATAACACTAGCGTGAAAATAAAAGGAGCAATCCTCGATGAAAGCTTATCATCAGAGAATGGCTCCACTTTGTAACTATTACTTACCCGCCATCTTTTGTTTACGCCAGCTTAAAATTCTTCTTGGGTGTAAGTAGATGAGTCCAAGTAGGAACCCTGTTACTAAACCGCCCAAGTGAGCATAGACATTCACATTCGGCTGTAAAAAAGTCATAATAACACTTATTACAATGATTGGTAAAATAAGTTTTCGAAGCATCGGCATTGTACGGCGTGTGTAGTAGACAAGTGCTCCGAAGGCACCAAATATTCCAAAAACAGCTCCACTTGCACCGAGACTTGCATAGCTACTATCATATAGAAGATAGGTTGCCATGTCGCCTACAATACCGGACAATAAATAGATTGTAATAAAACGCGCCTTACCTGCAATTTTTTCAAGCTCTGGTCCGAATAAATACAGTGAAAACATATTAAAGAAAACGTGCAAAAAATCAGCGTGTAAAAACATTGCCGAAAAAACACGCCACCATTCACCTGTTTGAACAAGGAAGTTCACTTGGATTCCGTAATTCAGTACTTGGTCACCTATTTCAGGTAAAATAGTTATTACATAAATAATTAAATTAACCGCTATTAATGTTGAAACAATAGGATAATACTTTGTATATTGCTTGAAATTTTCTGTTCTACTAAACATAACTCCACCTCAATTTACAATCATTATACATGGCTTTTTAGAAATAGGAAAAGGAGAAGTTCAAATGATTAAAGGAATTGGTCTCGATATTGTAGAAATTGACCGTATTATTAAAGCAATGGGGAGAACAAATAAATTTAAAGACCGCATTTTATCTGAAAGGGAAAGAGTTTTGTTTGATGCACATACAGAAACTCGTAGAATAGAATTTTTGGCCGGACGATTTGCTGTAAAAGAAGCATTTTCGAAGGCGTTAGGAACTGGTATTGGTGAAGAATGTAAGCTTCATGATGTTGAAGTTTTAAGAGGGGAAGCTGGTAATCCTGTTTTATATTTTAAAGGAGAGCTTGTAAATGGATTTGTAAGCATAACACACTCAAAACAATACGCAGCAGCACAAGTAATATTATTACAATAAAAAATGTAAAACAATCTTTCACCATATAAAGTAAAAGGGCTCATTATTAAAAGGTGCGGAAGGCATTTATTAATTCTATAAGTTGATTTCCGTCCCGACTGCCGCTCTAGGAAAGTGCCTAGTCGGAGCAAAAATCAACTACTCTATCGTGATAGCTATTAAAAAGTAAATAAATTTCTGAGTGAAGATAAATATATTGCCCATGTTCAAATGACATAACTGACAAATACGGTTCATATATTGTCGTAGTGGATTTGAAAGAAGGAAAGGGTGAAAGCGTGGGCAACCGAATAGTTAAATGGCTCGTCTTACTTTGTACGATATTACTTCTATCGGCATGTGGTACAGACTCACAGGAAAAAGTGTTGAAGAAAGTTAATGGGAAATGGGCAGAGACCAATGGTTATGAGTTAAATGCTACGATGGAGATTAAATCTGGTGGGGATCCAAAAAAATATGATGTAACTGTTTGGCATACGAAACCTGATTTCTATCGAGTGGAAGTTGTAGAAAGTGGGAAAGATGTTTCACAAATGATAGTGCGAAATGCAGATGGCGTTTTTGTTGTTACACCTACATTAAACAAAATGTATAAATTCCAAAGTGATTGGCCAAAGAAAAATAGTCAGGCCTATTTAATAGGTGCACTAGCAGAAGATTTAGCTCAAGATAAAAATTTAGTCATGAAAGAAGAGGACAAAGCATATATATTTGAAGCGGCTACTAGAAATAGCTATAAAAATAGTATGCCTCATCAAGTAATAACAGTCGATAAGAAAACAATGCTTCCAACTTCCGTAGTAATTATGAATGATGTAAAAGAAGAGCAAATTCGTATCACATTTAAAAATATTAAATTAGGTGTTCAACATGCGGCTAAAGAATATGCGGTTGAGCAATTTACAGAAAAGGATGAACCAAAAGGGGAAAACGCTACATCGCCAGAAAAAGATAATAAGGAAGAAAAGGATAAAGGCGATAAAGAGAGCAATAATAATCCGGATGGAAATGATGGGGAACAAGCAGTAAGTGCAGAAGCCGAAAATACAAAGTTCCAAACACATTACCCTGTTGTGAGTTTAGGAAATACAAAGATGGTGGATGAGAAAGTCATGCAAGAGGGTGGCATGGAACGTGTTATCTTAACATTCGACGGTGACAAGCCATTTACAGTTATGCAACAACCAGTTACGAAACAGACTTCAATGTTGCCAGTATCATCGCCTGGTGATCCTGTAGATTTAGGCTTTACAATTGGAGCTATTACAGATACATCTATTAGCTGGGAAAAGGATGGCGTCGAATTCTTTGTAGCATCTAGTAAATTGACTCGTGAAGAAATGGTGCAAGTTGCCACTTCTATGACGATAGGTAGTATGAAATAATTACTCCAGCTACAGCTTTTCTAAATGGAAAGCTGTAGCTTATTAAGAAAAATAGTGCAGTTTTGATGAATATTAACACTGTTTAGAAAGTGTTAAGTCATATATGATAAAAGTTATGTAGAAAATTAGTCTAAAATAGAATAACTTATGGTAAAACTGTAGAGCAAAAGTGATTTAATCAATACATATTGTTTAATAAAAATATAAAGAGGGTATTCTAATGGAGATACAGCAGTATTTTAGACCAACCAAAGCAATTGTAGACTTACAAGCAATTCGAAAAAACGTAAAAAATTTGAAAAAGCTACTTCAACCTAATGTTCAAATTATAGCTGTCGTAAAAGCAAATGCATACGGTCATGGAGATTTAGCCGTTGCAAAAGCGGCACTCGAGGCAGGGGCAACAATACTTGCTGTGGCAACGCCTGATGAAGCATTACATATTCGAGCGCATTTTGAAGAACCGGACATACTATTATTAGGTGCCTCTCCAATTTCGTTTGTGCCATACGCTGCCAAGCAGCGCATAATTCTTACGGCGTTTGCTAGTGAATGGGTACAGCAAGCTGCTCCGTTCATAGCTAATGAAGTAAACCCTTTACGACTACATATAAAAGTAGATAGTGGAATGGGCAGAATTGGCGTTCGTTCAGAACAAGAATTATTGGAACTATATCAAACAATAAAGAATACAATAAATGTAGAGCTTGATGGGATATTTACACATTTTGCGACTGCAGATGAAGAAGATGCCTCTTACTTCGATAGACAAGTGCAATTTTTTGAGAGATGTGTGTCAGTATTGCCTGAAAAGCCTAGACTTGTTCATGCATCAAATACAGCTACATCATTAGTGAAAGATACACATTTACAATTTGACGCTGTCAGATATGGTATTTCAATGTATGGATTATCACCATCGCCTTATGTAGAAGGTATTTTACCATTTTCGTTACAGCCAGCGTTTTCACTTGAGAGTGAGCTTGTTCATGTAAAACAGTTACAAGCAGGTGATTCAGTAGGCTATGGCGCTACTTTTACGGCACCAGCGGATATGTGGATTGGAACGATACCAATAGGCTATGCTGACGGAGTGATTCGTAAATTAGGCGGACAAGAAGTACTAATTGATGGTCAAAGAATGCAGATTGTCGGACGAATTTGTATGGACCAATGTATGGTTGCCTTGCCAAAAGCATATGCTATAGGTGAGAAAGTAACACTCATTGGTCATCAAGGACAGGATGTTATTTCAATGAATGAATGGGCAGCGAAGCTTGAAACCATTAATTATGAAGTACCATGCATTATTACAGCGAGGGTTCCTAGATTATACATTTAACTCTAAATTAAAATCGGGATCAATCATGCCGAGGCATAAATGATTTTAGGACAAATGAATTTTTTATCGGAGCAACTAAACAACCTGGTGAATAACTACTTACTAATCAATTTGTTAAATTACCGGGTAGATGAGCCAATCATAATTTGTGACATATTGCAAGGTGAATAAATCGGCATTTACCTTCGACAACCTACATATTTTTACAACTTGGACTTTAAATTGTCAGATATTTTGTCATTTCGTGTCTTTTCAACGATATCTTTCAATGGTAGAATGGGTAGTAATGAAAAGTGGATGGTTCCGTTGGAGGTGCTTGCTGTGTACGAGAAAAAGTTAAGAGAAGCTACAATTGCTGTTCAAGACAGACTATTTCTACAAACAAAGGAAGTAATTGAGAGTGAATCTTTTGCGCGTATTTTGTCGCGCAAAGTTTTAATGCAGGAGCAACCAAATCAAATACGGGAAGCTATGATGAAAGGATATGTTGAAATGTCTCATATAAATCTGAGTATTGCAAGTGAATGCTTGCATGCAGAATATGAAGCACAACATACAGTGGAGCGTCTCGTTAGCGGGGGATGACACTTTGAATGTAAAACGTGGTGACGTTTTTTTTGCAGATTTATCGCCGGTAGTTGGGTCCGAGCAAGGGGGCACTAGGCCGGTGCTGATTATTCAAAATGATATTGGAAATCGATTTAGTCCGACTGTCATCATCGCAGCTATTACTGCACAGATTCAGAAAGCAAAATTACCGACGCACGTCGAAATTAATGCTGAAAAGTATGGTTTTGAACGTGACTCGGTTATTCTGCTCGAGCAAGTGCGGACGATTGATAAGTCAAGATTGACGGATCGTATTACACAACTTGACCATGCGTTGATGGAGAAAGTTGATGGTGCATTGATGATTAGTTTAGGGCTTGTTAAATTTTGATATACATATGTGTATAGCGGCATCGAGATGTTTTCATCTCGATGCTTTTTTGTATTGTTCCCCTAAAATACTTATTAAAATCGCTATTCAAAAATGGTGCTTATAAATTTGAGGTATATTCAAGATATAAAATTAGCATCGATTTTTGAAAAAGCATTGAGAGGTTTAAGGAAATATACATAGAATTTCACCTTCATTCAGCAACAAGTGTTTATCTGTGCGAAAGCGAAGCGACAGCAACAAGTGTTTTCCTGGCGAAAGCGAAGCGGCAGCAACAAGTGTTTATCTGTGCGAAAGCGAAGCGACAGCAACAAGTGTTTATCTGTGCGAAAGTAAAACTGCAGCAATAAAATTTTTTCTGTGAAATACAAACTTAGCGACAGCAACCATTTCGCTGAGGTAAAATCTTTAATATAATTAAAATATTTAAAGTATTTAGTTAAGTGGGTCAAAAAAGTGTAAGAGTATAACTCCGAAAGGAATTGGGGGGACAGCAGTGACAATTAAGTCTTCGGTTGAGATTATTACTGAGTGGGATATAGTAGCAGCAAGACAACTGGGGCGTGACGAAGCAAAAGCGCTTGGATTTGACACTGTTGATCAGGCTCGAATCACCACAGCTATAAGCGAACTAGCTAGAAACATATATTTATATGCAAGTATAGGTGTCATTGAAATTGAAAAATTTGAGTCAGACACAGAGAAAAAAATAATTGTTATTGCAACGGATCAAGGACCAGGAATAGAGGATGTTCGGAAAGTGATGGAGGATGGTTACTCTACTTCAGGGGGGCTAGGTGCAGGTTTACCAGGCGTTAATCGATTGATGGACAGTATGAATATTCAATCGGTTATTGGTGAAGGAACAATGATAAGAGCTGAAAAATGGCTGCGTTAGGATGTGGAGTTGTTGGATCGATTAGAATCTCAATATAAAAAGATTTTGTCAGATTATATGACTGATCAAACTGAAAAGAATTTGTATATTGCTCAAAATTTCACTCGTCAGTTAATCCAAAATAATATATCTCCAGAGGATGTTGTAAGTATTCATAAAAACGCAGTTGAAAAGCTTTTTCCACGTAGAATGAGTGAAGAACAGCTTGCATATGATTTTCTTATCGAAGTGATGGTGCATTATGGAATGGCTCATAGGGAGCACCAAAGCTTATTACAAAAACAGGCTGAGTATGAGATAGAAATGAAAATTGCTACAAGTATCCAGAGTACATTACTTAAAACAGAGGTACCACAACTTTTAAATATCGATATAGGAATGATATCTATTCCAATCCGGAAAATGAATGGGGATTATGTCCATTTTTTATATAATCGAGATGATTATTTGAGTGTAGCTGTGACAGATGTGGTAGGTAAAGGTGTTCCAGCCGCATTATGCATGTCTATGGTAAAATATGGTTTAGAAGCATTGGATTATGCATATAGAGATCCTTCATATGTATTAGAGGTCATTAATCGAGTAATTGAAAAGAGTGTAGACGACAGTATGTTTGTGTCTATGTTCTACGGTTGTTTGGATTTGCGAAAAAGCACTTTTTCTTATGCTTCTGCAGGTCACGAGCCAGCTCTTCATTACAGTGCTATGCGTGATCAATTTATCCCTTTGGAATCAACGGGATTATTATTAGGGGTGTTGCCAGAAACGAAATATTCTTATAACGAAATTACTTTGGAAGAAAACGACATCGTAATCATGATGACGGATGGTGTTACTGAATTCAGATTGCAGGATGAATTGAATGCACGAGAGGTCATTACATCATTAATATTTGAAAATAAATACTTGTCAGCCCAAGAATTATGTAATCTTCTTTATAAGCAAATTGAAAAAATGCAGGATTTTAAACTATCAGATGATTTTACAATTGCAATTATAAAAAAATAGTTTTTTAGGTTTGACTTTTAATAATTACGGGAATAGAAAATTAGTCTAACAAATTGGTGGAGGTATGCTGTATGGACATGGCGATACACTTTAAAGAACTTGATAATAAACTATACGGATTTGTAGAGGGTGAAATAGATACTTTTACTGCTTCAGGACTCAGGGAAGAATTAGAGGCAGTGAAAATTACTGAGGGATTAGAAATAGTACTAAATTTATCAAAAGTTAATTATATGGATAGTACAGGGCTAGGTATCTTTGTAGCCTTTTATAAAAGAACGCTACGCGAAAATGGTAAAGTTAAATTAGTTGGTTTATCGAATAGATTACAAAGGTTGTTTGAAATTACTGGTTTAAGCGATTTAATGGATATTGAGACTGATAAAAAGGTGGAATTACGAAAATGAAGGAATTTGATTATATTGAGATAAGGGTTCCTGCAAAACCGCAATTTGTCAGTGTGATTCGATTGACGGTTTCTGGCTTAGCTAGTCGAGTTGGATTTAATTACGATGATATTGAAGATTTGAAAATTGCTGCAAGTGAAGCGGTAACAAATGTTGTACATCATGCATATAAGGACGAAGAAGAGGGAGAAATCGTCATTGGATGCGCTTTGTATGAAAATAAACTAGAAATGATGATTGCAGATTACGGTAATAGTTTTAATTTTGAGGAGATAAAATCGAAAATCGGTCCGTATCATCCTGAAGAGAGTATTGCAGGTCTTCGCGAAGGTGGTTTAGGGCTTTATTTAATGGAAACTTTGATGGATGAGGTGATGATAAATAACGATGGTGGCGTAACTGTTTTCATGACTAAGTATGTCGCTAGAGAGCAGGTGGAGAAAAATGTCGAAAGAATCACTACCTAAATCTTCGTCTAAGGAAGATATACTAAGGTGGATTGCACTGTACCAATCAACGGAAGATGATGAAGCTCAAACAAATTTAGTGATTCATTATCGATATTTAGTAGAATCCATTGCACGTAAATATTCGAATGGTAAATCTAGTTATGATGATATTACTCAAGTAGGTATGCTGGGGTTGCTAGGTGCAATAAGACGTTTTAATCCTGATGTTGGTCGAAGTTTTGAAGCATTTGCTGTTCCAACGATTGTTGGAGAAATTAAGCGCTTTTTACGTGATAAGACTTGGGATGTTCATGTGCCAAGACGGATAAAAGAATTAGGACCACGAATTAAAACAACAGTTGAAGCGTTGACAGTTGAGTTGCAACGTTCTCCGTCTATTAAGGAAATTGCGGATCAATTAGAAGTAGAAGAAGAAGAAGTGTTAGAGGCTATGGAGATGAGCCGTAGTTACCATGCTCTTTCTATGGATCATTCAATAGAGTCGGATTCTGACGGTAGTACAGTAACGTTATTTGATATTATGGGTAAAGAAGATGACGGCTATGAAATGACGAATAAAAGAATGGTTGTTTCTGAAGCAATGAGTATTTTAGATGAGAGAGAAAGACAAATCATTCAGCTTACATATTTAGAGCAACTCACTCAAAAAGAAGTTGGGGAACGATTAGGGGTTTCTCAAATGCATGTATCTAGAATACAAAGGAAGGCAATAAAAAAATTACAAGAAGCTATCTTAGTAAGAGATGGTGTCTCGCTTTAAAAATTTTTAGCGGGAGGGGCTTTCCTGTTGTTGTTGCAAATACAAGCAATAGCAAGAGCTTTGCAGGAAGTGCTAGCGAAAACAGTCTCTTCGTATTGAATAAAATAGTTTACTCTTCTGTTAGAGTAGACTATTTTTTTGCATTTTTAGTAAAGTGTAATGGTAAAATGAAAAGAAAAAAGGTAGTGATGATGTGGAACAAAAGCAAATGTTACAGCTCATTGCAAAGGATGTAGCTGTTAAGCCGGGTCAAGCTGAGGCTGTTATTAAATTATTAGAAGAAGGAAATACCGTGCCGTTCATTGCACGTTATCGAAAAGAAGCTACTGGGTCCCTTGATGAAGTGCAGATTAAAGCTGTGGAGGATCGATATCACTACATACAGCAGCTTGAGCAACGCAAAGAAGAGGTTATACGATTAATTCAGGAACAAGATAAACTAACGCCTGAATTAGAAAAAGCGATTCAAGCAGCAACTGTTTTACAACGTGTAGAGGATTTATATAGACCGTATAAACAAAAACGCCGAACAAAGGCGACAATAGCTAAAGAGAAAGGGTTAGAACCTCTTGCAGATCTTCTATTAGAGTATCGTAATGATGCTTTAGAGAAATTAGCAATGCCCTTCGTAGATGAGGAGAAAGTTGCTAATGTAGAGGATGCATTAGCTGGGGCACGGGATATTTTGGCAGAGCGCTTTGCTGATGACGCGGCAATCCGTGAAAAAATTCGTACGTATTCATGGAAAGATGGAGTACTCGCTACAAGTGTGAAGGATGCAGATGCAGACGAAAAAAACGTGTTTGAAATGTATTATGAATATGAAGAACCTGTAAATCGTATTGTCCCACACCGTATTTTAGCTGTAAATCGTGGTGAGAAAGAAGAAATCTTAAAAGTAGCAATTCAAGTACCTATAGATCGAGTATTGATGATTATGTGGAAGGAGTGGATTCCGGCTACAGGTTCCTCTCCAGCAATTCCAGAAGTAAAGCTAGCGATCGAGGATTCGTACAAGCGTCTAATTCAGCCTTCTATAGAACGAGAGTTACGAAATGAATTAACAGAAAAAGCAGAGATGCAGGCTATTCATATTTTCTCTGAGAACTTACGTAATCTATTATTACAGCCTCCAATGAAAGGGAAGTATGTATTAGGAGTTGATCCAGCGTACCGTACAGGCTGTAAGCTAGCTGTTGTAGATGAAACTGGGAAAATGCTTGAGGTTACAGCCATTTATCCACATCCACCAAAACCAGATGTAGGAAAATCAAAAGCAGCTGTGAAAGAAATTTTAGCAAAATACCCAATTACTATAATTGCTATTGGTAATGGTACTGCCTCACGCGAAACAGAACAATTTATAGCTGATGTATTGAATGAACTTGAAACAGATATTGCCTATGTGATCGTCAATGAAGCGGGAGCTTCTGTTTATTCAGCATCCGAAGTTGCCCGTACAGAGTTTCCGGATTTACAGGTAGAACAGCGTAGTGCCGTTTCTATTGCACGCCGCTTGCAAGATCCGCTGTCGGAGTTAGTGAAAATTGAGCCAAAAGCTGTTGGGGTAGGCCAATATCAGCATGATGTCTCTCAAAAGAAATTGAATGAGTCCTTAACATTTATAGTAGAGACGGCTGTAAACCAAGTTGGTGTTGATGTTAATACAGCCTCAGCTTCTTTACTACAATATGTTTCTGGATTATCTAAAACGGTTGCGGAGAATATCGTGAAGGTGCGAGAGGAAAATGGACAATTTACTACTCGTGCTCAACTAAAGAAAATTCCACGACTTGGTGCCAAAACGTATGAACAAGCAATAGGTTTCTTACGTGTGCCAGGAGCCAAAAATGCATTCGATGCTACGGGCATTCACCCTGAAAGCTATAGTGTAGCAGAGCAGATTTTAGAGGTTGTACAAATTGATAAAAAAGAGCTAGGGACGCAAAAGGCCGAGGAAGCCATTGCAAAACTAGATCAAGAAAAATTAAGTGGCATTTTAGATGTTGGAGTAATCACAATAAAGGATATTGTGGATACATTAATGAAGCCAAGCCGCGATCCACGTGATGCATTCCCTCAGCCTTTACTGAAAACAGATGTATTGAAAATGGAAGATTTACAAGTTGGGATGGAATTACAAGGTACAGTGAGAAATGTAGTTGATTTCGGAGCATTTGTAGATATTGGAGTGAAGCAGGACGGGCTTGTGCATATTTCTAAATTACAAAAAAAACGTATTAAACATCCATTAGAGGTTGTTGCACTCGGTGATATTGTGACGGTTTGGGTAGAACAAATAGATGTCAATAAAGGGCGCATATCATTAACGATGCTGCCTCCTAAAGATCAAACTATCGAAGCGTAATTAAGTGAAACTATAATCAGCGAGGATTCTTTCATCCTCGCTGATTATTAGTCTTCACCAATCGGGCTATTACGGGCAGTTAATCTCCCACCAAAATTTCTAGCCCTTGCTATGTTTGTACTTAATGCTATGTTTCGAAACATATGAATTACTGCCCGTTATAGCGGGATAAAGTGAAACTATAATCAGCGAGGATTCTCTTCATCCTCGCTGATTATTAGTCTTCACCAATCGGGCTATTATGGGCAGTTAATCTCCCACCAAAATTTCTAGCCCTTGCTATGTTTGTACTTAATGCTATGTTTCGAAACATATGAATTACTGCCCGTTATAGCGGGATAAAATTTACCACACTGTCTATACTATACAGTGTGGTATTCTTGTTGTTAGAGGTGATATAGATATGAACAATGAGGAACTTCAACATCTTGTTAGTCGAATATCATTAGATAGTTTCCAGAAGCCGTTTATGCATCGAGCATATTTTAATTCAAGGTTACGTTCAACAGGTGGACGTTATCTTTTACAATCGCATAATATTGAAGTTAACCCAAAAGCATATGAATTGTATGGTATTAGTGAAGTAGAAGGGATAGTTCGACACGAATTATGTCATTATCATTTACATTTGGAAGGCAAAGGGTATCAGCATCGAGATAAAGATTTTCGAGAGCTATTAGTAAAAGTGAATGCTCCTCGTTTTTGTGCAGTATTACAAGTCCCTAAGACAGCTTCCAAAAAACAACGTCGACTGTATACATATACATGTGTAAAATGCCAACAATCTTATGTAAGAAAAATTAGAATGAATGTGGAGAAATACTGCTGTAGCAAGTGTTTAGGGCGTTTGAAACTAATAGAATAAAAAAATAATAAAAAAGGGTTGACGTTTACTGCAGATGTCCCTATAATAGTAAAAGTCGACAAGATAACGACGACAAAACATGTGAATTATTCCGAAGTAGCTCAGTTGGTAGTAGCACCTGACTGTTAATCAGGTTGTCGCAGGTTCGAGTCCTGCCTTCGGAGCCATGGCCCCTTGGTCAAGTGGTTAAGACACCGCCCTTTCACGGCGGTAACACGGGTTCGAATCCCGTAGGGGTCATTTCATTATTTTAATTCATGAAAATATAGTAACATTGGTCCCGTGGTGTAGCGGTTAACATGCCTGCCTGTCACGCAGGAGATCGCCGGTTCGATCCCGGTCGGGACCGCCACTTATTGGGGTATAGCCAAGCGGTAAGGCAACGGATTTTGATTCCGTCATGCCTAGGTTCGAATCCTAGTACCCCAGCCATTCATTTCTTAATACGAGCCATTAGCTCAGTTGGTAGAGCATCTGACTTTTAATCAGAGGGTCGAAGGTTCGAGTCCTTCATGGCTCATCTCTTTAAGAAAAAAAGTTGACTTTTCAGATTATCGTAGTACAATGAGAAAGTTACTAATCGAATGCGGTCGTGGCGGAACGGCAGACGCGCTAGGTTGAGGGCCTAGTGGGGGCAACCCCGTGGAGGTTCAAGTCCTCTCGGCCGCACCAAGTCAATTTATCAAACATATGCGCCCGTAGCTCAATTGGATAGAGCGTCTGACTACGGATCAGAAGGTTATGGGTTCGACTCCTGTCGGGCGCGCCATTTTAAATAAATATTATTCATATCGCGGGTGTAGTTTAATGGTAAAACCTCAGCCTTCCAAGCTGATGTCGTGAGTTCGATTCTCATCACCCGCTCCAAAAAACTTATTGACATTCATATTTTTGTATAGTATGATGTAGAAGTTGTCGCTTAGAGGCGACGTTATGAACCTTGAAAACTGAACAAACAAAACGTAATCAATAAAGTTTTTAGTAGCTAACCTTGAGTTAGTGAACGAAAAAAAATTTTGGACATCAAACATGATGCCAGCAAAACAATTTGAGCTTATCAAATTTCTTTTTATGGAGAGTTTGATCCTGGCTCAGGACGAACGCTGGCGGCGTGCCTAATACATGCAAGTCGAGCGAACAGAGAAGGAGCTTGCTCCTTTGACGTTAGCGGCGGACGGGTGAGTAACACGTGGGCAACCTACCTTATAGTTTGGGATAAC
>NZ_JBEGDG010000024.1:0-64764 GCF_040183165.1 Lysinibacillus zambalensis | reverse complement strand
AAAAAGGCGAGGTATTCGACGATTGAATCGTCGAATACCTCGCTAAGTGGAACCAGATGAAGTTTTTCAGTGCCCTCATATTGTATCGAACTCATGCCTTTTACTTTACATTAATTCGTTTTGTATTGTAATACGTTTGTATTTTTCTATTTAAAATGCTCTACACTTTCAAACTCTTTAAAGTATAGAAATTCTGATTTCATAATGCCGAAGAAATTCTCTATGACGAAATTGTCGTAACAGTTTCCTTTACGAGACATACTTTATTTAATTCTGAAGCGCATGGCGGTATTGTTTCATTTGATAGTGTCAGCCTTAATCTGAAGGCATCAGTAGCTAGTGTTCTTGTTCTTCTCGTAGACGCTCTAAAGCCTTTTATAACATTTCTGAAACAAGGGAGTACGTCGAGAACCAATTATATATGTAATAATTTCATCGTTGAATAACTCCAGGACAGGTGATAAATAAAGCTTCCCTCCAAATAATTTAAATTTTGTAATATCCGTAGCCCACTGCTCATTAGGTGCGTTAGTTGTAAATTGGCGATTTAAGTAATTCGGCGCAATTAAACCTACGTTCCGTTTACATGCGTACAATGCCCTTAAACCAAGTTCTTTCATGATATCTTATGGGTCACTTAATTCCCACAATTTACTAATTTGTCACGAATATGACGATAGCCATAACGATCCGTTCAAATAGCGTTGAACAGCTTGTTATTTTTTTCTGCAGTAAATTTAGACAAAAAACTACACCTCCAATTGTTAAATGGTGTGTCTAAAAATTGGGGCGCGTTCATATGTCAAGTTTTTTTGCCTTGTGATATTTTCATTGAGTATCAATCAATCGTAGTTAAAGCAAGTTCGCTAACTACATTTCAATGTAGTTGACGAACTTCTTTATAGTTTCTTATTTCGTCTTCCTCGTAACGTGTACATAGATATTCATTGTCGTTTGTACATCAGATCTTGTACAAACTATCACTCGTTTTAAATAACAATGAACAATGTGTATGACGTAGCCTATGTGTTGTTGGTGCAGCAGTATACGCAATAAATCACTCTCTTAAAGATTATTACATAGCAGCTACTCATTATCTTTCCAAGCAATTAAAGATTTAATAAATTTTAAAACGGCTCTTTGATCTTTCTTAGAACGACCTTCTAACAGACGTACTATTTCCTCTAATTCAAAGCTAAGCACTTTTGGATGACTTTTTTTATCATCAAATAGCTCTTCTAATGTAATTTCTAACGCCGTGCATATTTTTGTAAGGCTTTCAATTGTAGCGTTCTTTTCTCCACGCTCAAGTTGTCCAATATATGTGTTATGCAGGGAAGCACGATAAGCTAATTCTTCTTGGCTGAGTCCACGTTCTTTACGTAAATAGCGGATTTTTTCGCCAACTACTTTAACTATATCCGTCATGTAATCACCTCATCATTTAGGATTGATGAGAAATGATATTTTATCCATATACTACAAATATAATTTTTGTTGATATAAATATATACTATTGATATTTGTAGTGGTAGCAGTTACTATATAGTCAACCAGAGAATGATATAGGGAGTGAGTTGAAATGCATTTGAATTATAGTTTAATGATGGGGTTAGATTATAATTTAATGATGGATTTAACAGATATAGAGTTGAAGTTAGAAGAGTTGGAAGCTGGATATAAGAAAAGATACTTCCGTAAAGATACGAAAAGATCATGGAGTTTTAAATGTCATTGCGACGAAAAAGTAGTAAGCAATGTAGCAGATGAATACTTTATTGTATCAATGACACGGAAAGATCCAAACGCTATTAGTCGTCGCTTTTGTTCAAAAAAATGTGCAGATATTTATATCGATGAGCAACGTAATGTATTGTCAGTTGAACGTGAGCGGATTATTGAGGAAAGAAGAAAGGTGAGGGAGGTTTATGAAGAAGCGGAGCGGAAGTTCATAGCTATAAAGGAGAAAAGTTAAATAAGGGTTATGGAAGGTACGTAGTATCTATAAACGGATGCTGCGTGTTTTTTTTATAGGCATTTTTATAACTATGGGGATGGAGAGCAAGGTAGCGTTTGAAGACGCTATGTTTTTAATCTGATGTGTTGTTTGAAGATGGTACGATATTGAAAGTGCTGCCGAAATCCTAGGCCCGATAGTAAACAATATGACCACATTTCATATATTCCATATCACACAATCTTGGTTTCGTTAAATCTTTTTCTTCAAACCGTTACACTTTGGACAGAATATTTAAATTAAACCTATTTATTTATATATAAGCTTCCCTTAAAGCAATTATAGAAAAATAATCAAAAAAGTATTTGGATAGAATATTACCCAATCTTTCTACATTAGAACAACTATTGACAATGTTGGACAACCATCCTTTTAATTATCCCAAAATAAAATATCATTTTATAGAACATTTATTCTATGTACCTATTTACTACTCAATAAAAAAGCACTATCATATGCTTATGCTTAAGTTTATATGTGGGAGTGATATTTTTTATGGAATGTCTCAAACAAGCTATTAATGAAATCCCTTCGTTAAAAATAGATGAAGAATTCCTGGTAAAAGATCTTTTTAAAGGTTATGAGTGGAATCGACTAGCAATCGGTGAACGTCGCCAATTAGGTTCTGTTTTTCAGAATGCTGTGAAAAATGGTGAACTAAAGGGTACCGTTGAAATGGTTAAAAAAAGTACTTCTAACCAACAAATTTACATCAAGTTAAAAGACTGATTTTGGAGTTGAAATGCAATTATGAAAAAAAGAAAACCTACAGTTATTGATATGTTCTGTGGCTGTGGTGGATTATCAAGAGGCTTCATGGACGCAGGATATGAAGTATTACTAGGTATAGATAACAACGATGATGCTCTAAAAAGTTTTAGAGCAAACCACAATGGAGCAGTAGGAATGAACGGAGATTTATTTCAGGACTCTACTATATTAGAAATGGCCAGTGCTACTAATAATCGCCAAGTAGATTTAATTATCGGCGGTCCACCATGCCAAGGTTTTTCGTTAACAGGAAGTCGAATTGAAAATGATGATCGAAATCGTTTATTTAATTCTATGGTATATGCAGTCGAATTCTTTCAACCTCAAGCTTTCTTATTAGAAAACGTTCCTGGTTTGGCTACTTTATATAACGGAAACGCACGTACGGCTATTATTGAGGAATTTTCAAGACTTGGTTATACAGTGAAAGATCAAATCTTATATGCACCCGACTATGGTGTTCCTCAAATCCGTAAGCGTTTATTCTTTGTTGGACTATTAAATGGAACAGAGTTTGAATTCCCTGACCCCATTTTAAATCCTGAAAATTATGTGACTTGTGGAGAAGCTATTAGCGATCTGCATGACTTCACTCCTGAAGATATGGGTGAAGAAGTAAGTAATTATCGTTCACCTGCCTTAAGTTCTTATCAACGAAAAATGAGAAAAAATTCGGAATTTCTATTAAACCACGTTGGAACAAAGCACACTGAGCATGTTATCGAAGTAATTTCTCAAGTTCCTGAAGGTGGTAATCATAAAGATCTTCCACCGGGCGTAGGTGATAGTCGAAAATTCAATGAAGCATGGACACGTTACGATAGGAATAGGCCATCTAAAACTATTGATACAGGGCATCGTAATCACTTCCATTACAAATTCAATCGTGTTCCAAGCGTACGTGAAAATGCACGTCTACAATCATTCCCGGATGATTTCAAATTTTATGGTAATAAGACTCAACAATACCGCCAAGTTGGTAACGCTGTTCCCCCATTACTTGGGTATGCGCTAGGTGAGAAATTAAAAGAGTACTTAAAGTAAGGAGCTAATATAATGAATTTTATTGATATTTTTGCTGGTTGTGGAGGGCTCTCTGAAGGCTTTGAGCAAAATCCTAATTACAATATGTTAGCTGCGGTTGAATGGGAAAAACCTCAAGTAATTAATTTGCGAAACCATCTTCGAAATAATTACGGAATGGAAGACGCTGACGAACGAGTAATTCGTTTTGATGTACAGCGTACTGAAGACTTAATTAATGGTTGGGAAGAAGACCCTGAATATGGTTCACATCAAGGTTTGGATAATTTAGTTACCGGTGAGAATGTAGATTTAATTATTGGTGGGCCGCCATGCCAAGCTTATTCTATTGCCGGCCGTATTCGAGATAATAATGGTATGCGTGATGATTATAGGAATTTTCTATTTGAAAGTTATATGCGTCTTGTGCGTCATTATCAACCTCAACTATTTGTTTTTGAAAATGTACCCGGTATTTTAAGTGCCCGTCCTGGTAATGGCGCACTTGTAACAGATTTAATTCGTGAAGAAATTCGAAACTCTGGATATGAGATAATAGATGACTTACGTGAGGCACAATTTGACCTCACACAATACGGAGTTCCTCAAAATCGAAAGCGTATTATTATCATTGGGTTACGTCGTGATCTATATGAAGGGCATCAAGAAATATTGCATAATTTTTATCAGAATATCATGCCTCAATATCGTGAAGAATTACGTACTGTAGGAGATGCTATTGGCGACCTACCACATTTCGTTCCAACAGGGACAGTACAAAGAGTAAATGGAAGAAATGTTTCACACACTTATAACTTTGATGTACCAAATCATTTTCCTCGTTTTCATAGTGAACGGGATATTCAAATTTTCCGTATTTTAGCTGAGGATATCGAAACTGGGCGTAATGAATACACTAGTACTGAGGCTTTACGTCAATTATATACAGAAATGACAGGTCGCGAATCCAATGTACACAAATATCATGTTTTGCGATGGAATGAACCAAGTAATACTATTCCAGCACACTTATATAAGGATGGACTGCGTCATATTCATCCAGATTCTACTCAGGCGCGCTCGATAACTGTTCGTGAAGCAGCCCGTCTACAAACGTTTCCAGATAACTATGAATTCATTTCAAGTCCTGGAGACAATTATAAAATGATAGGCAATGCTGTACCTCCAGGATTTTCTAGTAAATTAGCTAGTGCTTTAGAAATATTGTTGTAAAATAAGATTAAGACGTGAATATAATGTCTTAACCTTATTTTTATTAGGAGGTTTATTATAATTTGAAAAATGAAGACTCATTATATTTTGATCTTTATAGAAAGACAAACTTTGATAAGCTAATAAAAGTATTTACATCTGCAGCAGGTTCTTTTCCAGTCAAAGCAGATATGCAAATAAATTTAGGTAAGTATTTAGAATTATATTTGGGGACTGCGGGAACATATGATGGTAGCCAAAAAAAATGGGGATCAACTTATACCCCTGGCATAGAATTAGGAGTAATGAGTAAAAGTGAACAATCTACAATTTATGAAATATCTCCGTTAGCAAAAGCTTTATTAAAAAGTGAAATTACTTCAGATGAGTATTTAACCATTTACTTCTTAAATTTCGTGCAACTGATAAATAGCAAGTTTATAAGCCCTTTAGAAGAAGTTTTACTAGTATTATCTGCACGGCCAATTATAGATAAAGAAGACATTAAAGCTATATCTAACTTTAGATTGAGTCAACGGAGCACTAAGAATCAAGATCAAATAGCTAATAGCCTTCTAACTAGATTGGTAAACGCGAAAATTTTAAAGATTGTAAATGAAATTCGAGGTAGTAAAACCTATTCTATCGGTGATAAATACAGCATCGATGACTTATTAAAAAACCTAAATAAATTTAATGGATCGGTTTCTAATTACGAAAAATTGGAACAATCAGATTTTTTGACACTGATTTCACAGCCCAATAAACTAATTTATAAATATTCGTTATAAGATAGGAGAATATTAATATGAACACTATAGATAATTTAGCGATTTCATTATTATCTAAGCCATTTACCGTACTTTATGGACCTAGTGGTACTGGTAAAACACGTGCTGCTATAGAGTTAGCTCAAAAAATTAATGATCATTCAGCCCTTTTAACAAAGCAAAACAATGTTAAAGAAATTACTATTAATTCTAACGGGTTAATACTTGAACCTTCTGAAGATGAAGTAAGAGAGATGGTTACAGCGAACATATATAATGACAACAATTTTGAAGCAGAAAAAGATGGACAACTTTTTCCAATCCAAATAGAATGTTGTTCAAACATTAAATTTATAAACTCGAGTGATGAAACTATTTATTCGCCAAATGGTACTGCCACAGCAAAAATTAATATTCATATTGATGATCATCTTTCGTGCTATAAAGTAATACCTGTTGCTTCAAACTGGTCCGATAATAAATCATTAATTGGATATATAAATCCATTTGGTACAAATGGTGAAACTATTTATGAAATAACACCATTTATTGAATTATTACTATTAGCGAATCATCCTAACAACGTTAATAAACCGTTTTTTTCCATACTTGACGAGATGAACCTATCTCATGTCGAATATTATTTAAGTGATATACTTTCATTAATGGAAATTTCACAATACGGGGAAAATGAAGTTATCAATTTTGATACTTTAAAAGTAGTAAAAAGAACATTGCAATTAAACTATAGTAAATATAATCATTACTTACTAACTGCGGCTGAACTTTTATTAAATAGTAATAAAGGACTGATAGTGCCTCAAAATTTCTTTATAGTAGGGACAATTAATCTTGATGAAACTACTCAAATGCTTTCAAATAAAGTGCTAGATCGTGCTCATTTAATTAAAATTGATACACTTTCCCCTAGCCAAGCAATAGATTCAACAGGATATAGCTCTATTTTTACAAATGAAGATATGTATAATAAATTCAGCAGAATTATTCCGCTTAACTATTATGAGAATTTCAAAGATATATACAACACTTTAGCAATACCTTCTACATTTAAATATCCAAATTCTGATGATCTCATAAATTTATTAGATGTTTTATATAACGAACTTCAAACGATCGATCAATCATTTGGATATCGTGTTATTCAAGAAGTATTTACCTATATGATTACCGGCTTTGAATTTTATGATAAAGACCCAATATATTTAGATACTTTATTAAATAATGCACTTAATCAAAAAGTGTTGGTTAAATTACATGGAAATAGACGTACACTACCAATGGCGTGTAATGGATTAAAAGCAAAGCTAGATGAAGCGACATTCTCTGAAGTATTTAAGAGACTTGATAACTTACTCTTCCGTTTAGAATTACGTGGGCAAGCTACTTTTATTAGTTAAGGGGGAGGTCATATGGAGAATTTATGCGCAGTTTCAATTGAAACCCCTAATGCAAAGTTATTGATAGCACAAAGTCTGAAGTGTCTAAATAACTTTCATGAAATCAAAAATCATAGTTTTCAAAAAGATCATTTTCTTGTAGAAATTGCTACACGAGAAAATGGGAACTTATCTTATGTAACGGAGGATTTTTCTTCCTTTTCTTTAAAGGAAGAACATACATATTACCTTTTATATGAAAGTAATAACCCCCTCCCTATAAATATCTTTATAAACAAATTTATACAAGGGAATTTGAAAATTTATGAAGGAATTAATTCTCAAGCAGCAGTTTTTCAAAATCATGTAGTTGCTGAATTCAAAACACAAGGTCAAATAGGAATTTGGGATTTTTCTACTAAAGAGCTGCCTGAATTATTTTTTAATGTAATATCTACAAAGTTAAATTTTGAAAAAGAATATAAATATCTAATCTCTGATATAGCTCAAAGGGTAACAGAACTTACAACACGTTATGGTAATGTAAATAAGCTTCCTTTTAAAGAAAATTATGAAATTCAAAATAACGATTATCTTGAGTCTATAATTTTATTAAACCATATGGATGAATTTTTAGAGAGTTTAGATTTGGTAATACAATTTCCTTATATTAAAGCTGCAGAAGAACTAAAAATGGTACCAATAGGAACTCAACAAACTATAAATTCAAAGGATTTCTTTGCAAACCCGCAAAATTATGATTGGGTAGCTGAAGGAGCGATGGATTATAAATTTAACGGTTATTCACCTCTAAAGCTGAATAATATAAATCGTTACAAAGAAGTAGATAATTATCCAAATAAATTCGTTAAATTTGTTGCAAACTATATACTTGATGTCTTGTTTTCTATTAAAGAAAACTTGATCATTAAAATAAGTAAAGATAACGAAAGAACAAACACCTATAATAAAATTCGATTAACAGAAACAGAATTTTATATTGAGGAAATTGAAAATAGACTCATGGCTAGCTTTTTAAGTCAAGTAAATGAATTAAACTATTTTTCTAATACTTCGCAAGTTCTAGAAAAAAGATTGGGTTATCAAGAAGTCTTACATTTCTATAACTCGCTTCAAAACAGTATAAATATTGATTTTGAAACGTCTACACAATTTTCAAAAAAATATTATTCTAAACCAGTAGCTGAACTATATGAAATTTGGTGTTATTTGAAAATAGAATCCTTAATTTCAGAAGTAATTTCTACACCTTATAACCTAAAGCATAATCTTATAAAAACTAGCTTAGATAGAGTTACATTTACTTTGAAACATGGAAAAAAAAGTGAAGTTGAGTATCTCTTACTTGAGCAAAAGAAAAAAATAATTCTATATTATAATCATGAATTTAAACCACCCAATAAATCTTATACCATTTCATATAAGCCCGATATCTCAATAAAAATAATAAATCTAACAAATAATGAATATACGTTACATCATTTCGATTCAAAGTATAAGATTCAAACTAAAGATAACTCATTTAAAAAAGAAGATATTTGGAAAATGCATGCTTACAAAGATGGTATTATTAATAGTAAAAGTGCTTCAATCCTATATCCAGGAAGTTTACTTGAATATTTTTACAAAGTTAAGAGCTCTGAATGTGCAGAAGATATCATTTCCCCAATTAATGCTTTCCCATTTCGACCTGGCAATGATTTAGATTTTGAACAAGTGAAAGAATATTTGAATACTATTTTATAACTAGCAAAATTTGTTGCATTATTTCGTTGAGTAAATGTATATGATTTAGAAGTAGCCATTTTTTTATTCCTTTCTATGCATCCCGGATATATTTAAGAAAATAATGTATTTGAATGCTCTTTATAAAGTTTTAGTCCAATAAGAAGTAATTAATTTTCTTTTTTCAACAAATCCACATTTTTTCGCACATTCGATATGATTTATTTACTTAATCATGTTAAATTCTAATACAGAAGCTCTAGTACGCAAAGAAAAGGATTTAAACTCTTTAATTTTAATTGAATTAAAAATAACTAAAAAATATTTACCTGATAATCCAAAGGGATTCTTTTTCGTTGCAACGAAAAACGAATTTTATTTGGCCAAGTTATTGGGGGATCGTTATAAATTCTGTTTTCACTACATTCAGATTCTTTATCGTAAGCCCGAAATATAAATAATACGCACCCTTTCCGTATGTACGACGAATGGCCATCTAATTGAAAAATATTTTCAGATAGATGGCCATTTTGCACATGTGACTTTGATAGTTTTTGACCAAGGCATGAAATTATTTAAAATCTCTAGCTTCTAATGGATTGGTAAATTCGGCAACTCTGTCATTATTGTCACTAGGTATTGATAGAAGTCGATACCATTTGCCTTTGCTGTTTTAGCCAAACTTAAACAGATCGCATTCGCTTTAAATTGTTAATCATGATGAAATGCTCAAAACATATAAAAGTATTCTAAATTAAAGTTTTTAAAAACTAAAAATTTTGATAGACCTACACCTTTAATTAATCGTCTAAAAAAATCAGGCGAAAAGGCTGACATTATTTTAGTGGATGAAGGACATTTATTATTAACTAGGCCAGACACATATAATAATTTTACAGACAATAATCAGCTTGAAGAGATTAAGAAGTTGGCGAAAAACGTTGTAGTTGTTTATGATGAAAGCCAAGTATTGAAACTTAAAAGCTTTTGGAAGGAAGCTACATTGGAAGCTTTATTGCATCAAAGTGATTATGAAAAATACGAACTCAAAAATCAATTCCGTATGAGAGCAAACGAAGAGGTAATTGAATGGATTGATCATTTTAAAAATAAAAAGATTTCTCCTATTCCTAACGATAAAGAATATGAGTTGACGATATTCGATTCTTTACAAAAAATGCATAAAGCGATTTTTGAAAAGAATAATGATGGTTTAAGTCGAGTTGCTTCAACATTTGATTATTTACATAAGAAAGACGGCGGTATTTATTATATAACGGAAGATAAGGGCAATTACAAAATTCCATGGAACATAACAGATGGGAAATACACCTGGGCAGAAAAGGACTCCACTATAGAAGAAGCAGGCTCCATTTATACAATTCAGGGCTTCGATTTAAACTATGTGGGTGTAATCTTAGGACCATCTATAACATACGATAAGCAATCTTAGTTATAAAACCTGAGAATTACAAAGATGTAGGTGCATTTGCAGGAATAGAAGGAATAGAAGATGTTAAACAGGCAAAAGAGAAGATTATTCTATATTCCTTGAATGTGCTGATGAAACGGGGAATTGAGGGATTATATATTTATGCTAGTGATGATGCACTTAGAGAAAGATTGTTAGAGCTCCAATCTGAAAACTTGAAAAAGTAATCATATAAAGAGAAAAAGAATAACCTTAAATAAAAAATCCAATCGTTTTGATGAATCTTTTGTCAAAACGATTGGATTATTTCAATATAAAATCAATATTTTTTAATGCTACACCATTCCTCAAGCTTTCTTTTGTTTCGGGTATCCAATAAGAATAGCAATGACTCCGCAAATTCCTATTAAAATTGGGTAGAAAGAGTACTGCAACATGCTCACTGGCGATATTCCAGCTACGCTCGCAGCTGCCAGGAATTGGGCTCCATATGGCAGAAGACCTTGGGCCGTACAGGAGAAAATATCTAATATACTTGCGGACTTTCTCGGCTCAATCCCATACTGGTCAGCAATATTTTTTGCAAGCGGGCCAGCAATTAAAATAGCAATTGTATTATTGGCCGTAGATAAATTAGTTAGGCCCACAAGGCCGGCAATCCCAAATTCGGCACCTTTTTTTGATTTAATTCTTCGTGTGGCAAGGTGAAGTAGGAAGTCAATTCCTCCGTTAAGCTTAATAATCTCCACCATTCCAGCTATTAAGATTGCAAGAAATGCCATTTCATACATGCCTGACATTCCTTCGCCAATCTTTTGGAAAAGGTCCATTAACTGATAGCTACCATCCGCTAAGCCAACAGCCCCGGCCAGAACAATTCCAAATGCAAGAACAAGGAAGACATTCATTCCAATTAGCGCAAAAATAATAACCAATACATAGGGAACAATTTTTACCCAACTATAGCTTAAATGCTCTACTTGTGCCGCGGTTTCGCCCATTGTGATAACTCCTAAAAAAATGCTTGTTGCAACAGCTGCTGGCAACACAATCCAAAAGTTCACCTTAAATTTATCCTTCATTTGTGCGCCTTGTGAACGAACCGCAGTAATGGTTGTATCTGAAATAAAGGATAAATTATCGCCAAACATCGATCCTCCAACAATCGCTGCCATTACTAAAGCCATGGAAAAGTCGATATGCTCGCTGATTCCAACTCCAATTGGTGCCAGTGCAACAATTGTTCCTACTGATGTACCCATTGATAGGGAGATAAAGCAGGCTATGATGAACAAGCCTACGACAAGCAGGTTTTGGGGAATGACCGACAAAGCGAAGTTAACAGTGGAATCCACTGCCCCCATGCCTTTTGCTACCTCTGAAAAGGCTCCAGCCAATAGAAAAATAACAACCATCAGCATGACATTTAAATTTCCAGCGCCTTTACAAAAAATATCAACCTTATTTGAAAACGATTCTTTTCGATTCATTGCCAGAGCCACAGCGCCCGAAATGGCAATGGCTACAATGACAGGGAAAGCATAAAAATCACCTGTAATAACCCCTGAACCAATAAATAAAACTAAAAAAACAACAAATGGGATTAGTGCCCATGGATTTTCTTTCTTCATTGTTCTACCTCCAAAAATTAAAAATGGATACGTCTTTGTCCATTTTCCTCTAAAAAAAGACCTCTTCTTGAAAACAAGAAGAGGTCTTATATCTATAAAACACTCCTCTTATCTATCAAGCCTTTGCTTGCTGGATTTGGCACAGTAACTTACTCACAAAGTTCCGCTGCCGAGATTTCATAGGGCCAGTCCCTCCATCTCTCTTGATAAGAAGAAAAACATATTATTTTTTGCACAATAATGAAATATTATAATAAAACATCTATATTTGCAACATTTTTTAATCAAACCTTATTTCGAAGTAATATAAAAATTTTTTCTCAGGAAAAAAGAGATCAGTAATGCTACTATCTAAAGATTTGCTACTATAATTTCGAAGGTTTTATATAATTTTTCACAATAGGTCTTATTATATCTCGTTTTATAATATTAAATTTCCAAACTATAAAATATTTAACTTATAATAATATGGTGGAATACTAATTGAAATTTAAAGAGGTATATCGGATGGATAAAAGGGAAAAATTATTAATTACAGCATTTTATTTAGCTAAGTTTGATAGGGTAGCCTATGCGAATCTTGGATATTCTAAAATTAATCAGGCACATGAAGAAATAGGTAGAAAACTTGGGTATAAGAGAAACAGTGTAAAGAATCGGCGAGATGATTTTGATCCGTTATTTGGACATCGGGCAGGTTGGCATCAAGTAGAGTTAAGTAAAAGTAACTTGAAAATTGTTAATGCATTTGATCATTTGAGTGAAGAAGCACTAAGAGCTGTTGTATTGGATTTATTAGATGAAGCGTCATCAAGGGCAGTGCTTTTATTATCTGAAAATGTACCTAAACAAACATCTACTTATACAACACGTGGTATAACGGGAAAAAAAGCTGAAGCAATTTTTATAGATTGGTTTGCTAAATATTATCCCCATGATATTTTAGTGGATACTCGTGATTTAGGATGTGGGTATGATTTTGAGGTTGAAAATTCTGACCGTGTATTTGAAGTAAAAGGTTTATCGGGAGATAATGGTGGCGTATTGTTTACAGATAAAGAATGGGCTATTGCAGCTGAAAAACAAGAAGATTATCATCTTGTATTAGTAAAAGAATGTTTTAGTAATGATCCCATAGTGGAGGTTTATTCCAACCCACATAGGAGATTTATTCCTAAGAAGCAGATTACCACTGTAATCAATGTTAATTGGGGTATTAGCAGTAGTGATTTAAATTACACAGAGATCGATTAGTAAGCAAAAGTGCATGTGTATATTTACCTAATACAGTTCAATTATTAACATAGGTACCCCATGAAGAAGCGTCGAAGTTTGTGAAGAGGGACTTCATGTACTCCAATATTTACAGCCATACTCAGTTGGCGGAAATTGTTGTAGTTGTTTATGATGAAAGCCTATCTAATTGAAGCACACTAATTGAAAGGAAGCCGTAAATGATTGATAATTTTATACAGGACTATAAAAAATATAGGAAAAAGATACTTAAAAGAGGTTATGAGGTAGTTGGCATACCAGTAACTATAAGTTTTTTTGTTCTATTGTTTAGTGCATTGGTAAGTTTCTTTTTAATTTTTGAATTAAGTAAGTGGTTTTTTCTACTTGAAATAATCTTTTTGATTATGCTGTTGAAAATTAATAAAAAAGTTGACAATTTACTTGAAATAAGTTGGTTAAATTATAAAGAGAAATTAAAAGATTACATAGAGTATTACTTACAGGAAAAGGGGGTTATTCTTTCCGAGCAATTTAGAGATTTATCAATTATTTTAAAAGAGAAAAGTGAGAAAAAATATAAAAAGTATGACTTAAACCCATATTTAGCTATGGTTGTAACAATCATTATTTTTGCATTAAGTCTTTTAACAAATGATAGTTTAAAACCATTAATAATTACAATAGCATTTATTAGTATTTTTATAATTATTAGTATAAATCCAATAGTAAATATTTATACAAGTATCTTTATTAATAGGGATAGTGAGACCATCTATGAACTCGCAAGTATTGTTGATGAACTTTATTTTGAGGCTTCTATAAAGGAAGCTAAAGCTGAATTATAATATTTTTTCTTTTTAAGAAACGTGATCGAGTTGTAGGTCAAAAAAAGCTGCAAAAAGACTTAAAAGGCATAAAAAAACTGATATTGCAGAACAAGTTTATATCTTATAGTAAATATTGATATACTTAAAAAATGCAGCAATCTTCGAATGAAGCTCGCTGCATTTTCTTATTGTTAACCTTCCTCAAAAAAGTCTGAATCCATACGCTTTATTTTAAAGGTTTGTACATTCGATACACCTACATTGTATAAAAACATTAACTCAGTAAGTTTCATCCCATCAATTAAAATTAATGATTTATCAATACTCTCGGAATATGCAATTGCTTCTTTTTAAAACGAGATGTAGTGATGAAAATTCCTTTGTTAGCTTTAAAGCCTACCAAAACTTCCAACAAATGCTTGGATATCAGGTCTTGAAACTGGATTTGTCCAACGTTTTCCCTGTAAGTAGATTTTATCTAATCCGAGGATGTCTTCTTTCACAATGCCATCGATTCCACCATCCCCAGATTTTCCTACTGCTTTCCGGCATCTGAAATCGATCCCCCGTACCCCATTGCTACGATTAAGTTAACAATTAATTGCTCAAAGAATTGAGGGGAGCACTCCATAATTTTTTCTAGTAATTCGGTTTGCAATGATTGCTTTAAGATTTAATAATTTTCATTCATAATTTCTAAGGGGGTTCTGGAATCCTCAGAAATCATTGCTTTTACATCAGAATCTGTGGAAGGTTTTGTACGATTTTTAAATTCTAAAAATTGAGGGTAACGTTCTAATACTTTTTGATTGATTTCTTTAACAGACGAATCTTGAAGAAGCTTTAAGCCTTCTTGTGTAATTTTAAATACAGCTCGTTTTGGACTACTAATGAGACCAGCATTATTAAGGTATGTACGTGCCCAACCTATTCGATTGACGACAACTGTTTGATTTCCACTAGGGAGAAGTTCTTCTACTCGTTCTTCTGATAAATTGAAATATGGAGGTGAAAATTCATATAATTCTTTTAATATATGCTCATTTTCATCTTTTAGATAGTCTAAAAAAGGATACATAAATTGCTCATAAGTAGGTATTTGCAAGTTACTCATGCCTATGTATTTATTTTAAAAATCTTATTTTATTTTGCGATAATTGTATAAGATGTGGACTTAATATTATGTATAATAAAGCTATAAGGAAAAAATATAATTTAATTCCATTTTTAAGGTGTGTCGATGAGAAGCAGAATAAGAGATTAAACAGCTTATTGGAAGAAAGAAATCTTCCTGAGTGTTTTATTGGTCTTGAAGTCAGCCATGGGATAGTAAATGTTTACGTGAAGCATTTACCATTAGTGTAAGAGAGGCGTCCACAATTAGAGTTTGTGTGATTTAATACCCGAGGAGGGATATAATGCGTGGGGAAAAGTATTTGCAACTACAACAATTCTTAAAATCAAATGGTTCAGAGTGTATTGCACTTTCTTTTGGAAATATTGAAATGATTTTAGGCTTTAAACTTCCAGACTCAGCATATAAATACTCTGCTTGGTGGAGTAATAATATTGGTTCTCATACACAAGCGCACTCTTGGGTTGACGCTGGTTATAAAACTCAATCAATTCAATTGGGAAATCAAGTTATTTTTAAGAAAGATATAATAAGATGAAAAAGGAGATTCAAATGAGTAGCACATTTAAGTCAAATGATACAGCAATTGTAGATATTTTAAAAAATATAGAGAATGGACAAATTCAACTACCAGATTTCCAGCGTGGATGGGTTTGGGATGATCATCGTATAAAAGCATTAATTGCAAGTATTTCAAATGCATATCCTGTTGGAGCATTGATGTTTTTGGAGTTTAGTGAAAATGGAGAAATTCGTTTTAAATATCGCCCATTTACAGGTGCTAATGCAGCGGATAGTCCAGAAATTTTAGTCTTGGATGGACAGCAAAGGATGACGTCAATTTTTAATTCTTTATATTCAAGAAAACCGGTACAAACGCGTACTGAAAAAAATAAAGAAATCCAACGTTATTATTATTTAGATATTGAAAAAAGCTTAAATAGTACAACGGACCGTGTAGATGCAGTAATTTCTGTTCCAGAAGATAAAATTATCCGAACAAATTTTGGGCGAGATATAGATCTAGATGTAAGTACGCGAGAGAAAGAATTTGCTAATAAAATGTTTCCATTAAATATTGTCTATGATTCTGTGGAATGCATGATGTGGATGAGTGAGTATCAAAAATTCTATAATTACGACGGTTTAATCTTTCAAGATTATATAGAATTTAACAAAGAAGTGCTAGTACCAATTCAAACGTATAAAGTGCCAGTTATTACTTTAGGAAAAAATACACCTAAAGATGCAGTTTGCCAAGTTTTTGAAAATGTAAATACCGGTGGAGTCTCGTTAACTGTTTTTGAATTGGTAACAGCTACTTTTGCTGCAGATAATTTTGAACTTCGAAAAGATTGGGAAGAACGAATGAAAAATATGATTGATTTGTCTGCTTTATCGTATGCAAATCAAGATCAAGCACTACTAAAAGTAGTATCTTCATCAGATTTTTTAACTGCGATAACACTTTTAGATCGTTATTATGTTCGTAAAAATGGTGGGGAAGCAATAAGTTGTAAAAAACGTGATGTTTTAAAACTAACCTTGGACAAATATCAAAAGTATTCAGAGGATTTAACGGAAGGCTTTATTCAAGCGGCTAATTTTTTGAAAGAACAACGGATTTTTACTGCACGTGATTTACCATACAGTACTCAATTAATCCCATTATCGGTTATGTTCACGATACTTAAAAATAAAGCACAGGATAGCACAGTGAAACAAAAAATATCTAGTTGGTATTGGTGTGGTGTAATTGGTGAGATGTATGGAGGGGCAAATGAAACTAGATTTGCTACGGATGTTTCTGGAATGATGGAATGGATTGATGGAGGGAAAGAACCAGATACTGTACAACGAGCATACTTCCAACCTACCAGATTACTTTCTTTACAATCTCGGTTAAGTGCTGCTTATAAAGGAGTAAATGCACTAATACTAAAAAAAGGTTGTTTGGACTTTATTACAGGTAGTTCAATGGACTTTACTACATTTATAGATGAAAGTACCGATATACATCATATATTCCCTCGTAAATACTGTGAGGATAACAAGTTAGAAAAACGAAAATGGAATTCAGTTGTGAATAAAACCCCATTATTTGCTAAAACAAATCGAGGGATTGGTGGTTCTGCACCAAGTAAATATTCTCAAAAAATTATAATGGATAATCGAGTAACTGAAAAAAATCTTAATAATTATCTTGAAACACATTTAATTAGTGTTGAAGATTTCAAAAATGATAATTTCGAAGAATATTTTATCAAAAGAGCAAGATCGTTACTGAAGTTGATAAGCGATGCAATGGATAAACCAATCTCAAACTTAGATGGGGAAGATGTTGTAAAAGCATTCGGTAAAGCGTTAATTTAAATTCCCTTTTGAATATTGTTTTGTTATAAAACTTGAGAATTATGAGACAAATTTAAAAAGCTCAATAGGTATGGCTATATACTATTGAGCTTTTGTAATCAATTACTAATTTTCTAAGAGTTTATTTTCTTTTTATAAAAGGTATTAAGCCAAACCTGAATACAGCAATACTTAAGCAAACAGTAGAAAATAGATTCACCCATTTTAAAATAAGAGTTAATATCGACTGTTAATACAATAAATAAAACTATTTACCATATCCAATATCTAGCACCTTGTGCGACGATGAATCGGTCAAGCCATGTTTCAAAATTCATTGATAATCTTTGAATATCCCCAACTTGAACATATATTAGATAGTCGTTATCTCCATTAGCAACTTTTTCTGAATCAATGAACAAATAATCACCATATCCTTTATAATATCCAATCATATACCAACTTTTATCATACGCACTTTTGTAATTTATATTTATATCGTATTCATTTAAATAATTATGGATCCCTTTTAAATTGAACAATTCAAAGTAATCTACGCCATCTGTATATAATTTTCCACCATTACATATTTTTAAAAATGAACAAAAGTCATTTGGGAGAATATGATTTGTTTTTGAAGAAAATTCCGTTAATTGTTGGTCAGTTACCGGACTGTTCCAATTACATGTAACATTTAGGATTTCTCCATTTTCTCTTTGTATGGTTAGGTTCTTTTCTTTTTCCAATCGTTTATTTAATGATGATAAAACTAAATCAATAGTCAACTTGAATCACCTTATTTCAAATATTTTATCCACTATGGAGATAAAGTGCCTCTTTGGCTTAAAATTATTCTCTAATTTTTAGTAGTTTAGTTAACACTAAATAAATGATTAAAGTACTTAAGCCCAATAGTGAAAAATCAAAAAATAAATTATTAATCCCTAGGTCTATTATTTGAACAATCGATACGACTTCTGATCCTTTATACTGAATCCACTTAAATGGTACTCCTAAAATGAGTGCAATTACCAAACTAATAGCCACATACTTTTTCTTATACATAGGCACACCTCGGAAAAATAAGTTGCAAACATAGTTTCGTCACTTTTATTCCCGTTTTCCCTCACTTTGTGTTTATGTTTAGTGTAAAATAACCGTCATACTTAGCGCAGTAAAAGCAGCTAGAAAATGTGCTACAACTTTATGATTAGTTTAATCAATATTGGTGATTTTTTAAATAAAGATACAAATATAAATGTCCGCATCGAGATGTACATTTTTGCTTGTCTAAACATGTACACTTTCGCTCAAAATGTACTTCTCTATTCATGTGTATGAATAATTACAACTTGACTTGGAGACCTCTACTCGCATGAATCGGCAGCCAAAACCCAGCTACTACAAGGGCTGGCTAGCCGAAAAAGGCTATCATGCTCGCCACTCCAAGTAAAGTTGTAATATACATTGGTGAGCAAAAATGTACATGGTTATACGAGCGTTTTTGTACGTACTTATAAGCGCATTTATAACAAATGCTAAAATTAAAAATGCTAAAGATAATGTTTTTGTCCATCCCTTATAATCATTAGGTATATATAGACTGGTGATAAACGCTATTACTGCCATTACTATATAAGTTAAAATGCTTTTTAATTTTGTATTTTTTATTGTAATGAAATACATTAATGATTCAGCAAGTAAAATGATAAGTAATAAAATTAATATATTGATTAATATATAACTCAAAGTTTTCACCTTCTTTTAAACGATTAAAAAAGGATATCAAAGAATGGATTCCTTTAAATATAAACGTTATCTAAAATGGTACTGTATGCAAAGTTATAGTTTTTAAATTATACTGTTTCGCCCTTTCTTATTTTTACTCGGTATGATAATAGCATATCACTAGCTAAAAATACTTTAAAATCAAGTTTTGTTGATAAATGAACAAAAATTGATAAAACTCAGAAATCTAATTTTCTACTTCTGAAATTGAATTTTTGAAATGTGGCGGATGGGAAGGGAATGGAGTTTGAATTATTGCAGAATGGGGATTATATTAGTAAGTGAAGGCAGAGGCAAATATTAAAGAAGAGATGAAGCAAGTTATTGCACTTGCGACGAAGATTGATTATGTGAATGTAGAATAAACTGTAGCTTCATCAGCATCACGTCTGTCACACCACAAGCGTATAAAGACTTGATTCACCCGATTGCTTGATTTTGTACAACATGTAGAACCTAAAATCAGGAGTTGATTCTTTTTATTAATAGAATTAATTCAAATATAAATATATTAAAAAGGGAAATTACTCCTAAAATGATAAATATGCTCTGTGTACTAATATCTAGGATGAAGACTAATGTAAATAAAATTATCATTGCAATAAGTATTTCAAAGTAACCTTTTTTTCTTTCACTCATGAATTCAGCTCCTATACTAATTAAATTGATATATTGGGCTATCTGATTCCTTTGAAGTCTTTTCATCGAAAGGTTTTATAGTTATATACAATGATCAGTGTTTATAAAAGTTTCAAAATCAGAAAAATACAGTCAGCTTGTAGTTTGAAATCACAGATGACCCTTATAAGAAGGAAAAGAAGCCTAGTAAAAACTAGACTTCTACATTCAATTTAAACCCATTTAATATTTCATGAATCATACTTTTTTTTCGATTGACTTGGGACAAATATGGTACAAGTATTTCAGAGGCTAACCTTCAAAGAAAGTCAGCTACTTTTCCAATTTATTTCTAAAAAATAGGTTGTTGCTCAATCAATTTCCTTTATTACTACGGTTTACTGCTTCAGTAGCAATATAAAATCCACCCTCTCGTTTATACAGTACAGATTTTGGAAACTTATCTCCATTTTTTCTTTCATATATAGGAGTACCCTCATTTAAAGAATTAGACTCAAAATTATTATCCGGAATTTGATATCTATTTATTTTTTTGTTAATCTCCCCCAATTTCCTTACTACTTGGGATTCTTCAACTGGTTCCCCGGTTACGACATAGACTGTATCTTGAATTTTCAGCATCTCCACAAGATTGTGTTTGCTCTCGTAAACCTTATCATAAGTTATAAGTAAGGCAATTATGAGTATTGTTGTACCAATAATCCAAATTTTTTTTTTGTTTTTCATATTGCATACCACTCTCTATTTATTTCTACTCTTAATATACTTATTTGATACATTGTTTATATATTTTGTCGTGGAACCAATGTATATACCTGCTCCATCATATTTCTTCACACAGATAAGCAAGGTATTTCCTCCTTCTTTTACCTTTCCCCGGGTATGTTAATAACATATCATTAGCTATAAAAGTTTCAAAATCAAGTTTTGTTCTAAATTGAGCAAAACTTGATAAAAATCGGAAAGATAGACTCTGCTTGGAGTTTGAAATCACAGATAATCTATATAAGAAAGAAAAGAAGAGTGGTAAAAATTTTAATTTTTCATTTAATTTGTTATTGAGGTAATTATAAAGTCCTGTATAGAACCCTGTTACACCAGTCTATAAAAGTTTTAAAATCAACTTTTGTTATAAAATGAACAAAAATTGATAAAATTCAAAAAATTAACTTTACCTTTCTGTGAATTTTCATAATTACAGTAGAGTACCGTTGCTAGACAGCATTCAATGTATTTTTACACAAAAAAATACGGCAATGGTTCACTTTGGAAATAGCAATTAAAATAAGTATTCAATGGAGAAATGAAGCAAATGATTATTTTGAAGAATAGGTAGAGCCAGACCACACAAAATCCCACGGAAAGGGTGTAGCCTTTTTCCGTGGGATTACTTTTTTTGATGAAAAAAATATTAAAATAGCTACCTATCCCCGATAAACACTCTCACATGTATCCGGTGCTGGTTCATAGAAGCAATGATTTTTAAATTGACCAGTAAAAGGTTGACCGTACCATGTTGGAGGGCATGGTGCGTATGGATTGAAATACCAAAGTGCGAATTTTGCTGGATGTTCTCTCCAATAATCCAGCGTCAGTTTGGCCAATCTTTTTTCATTAGCTCGTGCTCTTTGGTAAAATAAATTGCCTTTTTGAACCGCTTCAAAAGAAAAATTTCCTCCTTGTACCTGATAAATAACATCATTAATGGTTCTTAAATCTTTGAAGTCTGGACATTCTGCTACAAGACGATTCACAATGACATTGCCAACATATAGCATTCCTTGATTTCCTTCACCTTCCGCTTCCGCTCTCATCATCCTTGCCACTAAGCCAATGTCAGAATCTATATATTTTACTCTTGGCATTTTTTCACCTCCACCTTATAGTATGAAAAAGAGCCTCCATTATTGAAAACCAAAATTACTCATTAAGAAAAGGGGTTAAAAGGTCCGTTCGAAATGTTTTTGTGAAAGTGGGTAACACTTCAGATGTTGAGTCGCTTTCTAAATCGAGAACCATCAAGCACAAGCGATTATCTGTTTTTTTGCTAGACGAACGTAAAAAATCATGTGCTTTAAAAACTCATGGTGTTAAAAATTTATTGTTTATTCCATAATGATTGCATTTAATGCTAGGATCCACATCATAAATCCTTCTACATAAGCAATTCCTTGTCCTATGTTATCAACTCCTAAACACAAAGCTACGACTATTACCGAAAATAATACCGCCATGCCAATGGCAGAAGCACGCAAAACATGCAGATATAAAGGAGCTTTTAGAAAGTATTTTTGGACAAAAGAAATTCCATAATTTACTTACGGAAATGAAACGTTATAATCCGTTCGATTTTGACGTCGATTCAATCGAAGTTCTTGATGGATTGAAGTTCGATACACTTAGCCCGAAACAAGATGTAGTTACGGCCAAGGCGATTGATTTAAAAATCAATGAGAAAATGGGTATTCGATATATTACTCGTTACTTTAATGGGAATGTGGAAGATACTTCAGATTTCATCACTGGGTACCTAGTTAATGAAACAACTGAAGGAGATTCAACAGTCATTCATCAAATTATCTTTAGAGAGGCTAATGACACAATAGTTTCCATTATTGAAAACAGTGTAACTGAAGAAGTATTTGCTGCAAATAAAGAACAAGAGTCTAGCTTCAAAGAGGAATATAATTATGATGAAAATTATTATCCGGGTCAATTGCTAGAACAAATCAATACGGAAGGGGTCGTCGATGGTTGTCTTGCAGGTGGTTATATTTACTGTGGAGGTAATTGCGGTGGCTATCCAGCGTGTGAGAGTTCTGTAAAAGGTATTAATGCATTAGATAACTGCTGTAAAACACATGATTGTTGTTATAAATATAACGGTGTGGACAAATACCCACATTGTATGTGTGATCAACGATTATGTGATTGTTCACAGGCATCTGGCGTTACTTGGGTCGATAGATTCCAAGTACAAGCAGTTATGTGTTTTGTTTATTTTTTGCAAACGTATAAATATTTAAAATAACTCCTATAACGAACATAATGATTGCATTGAATGCAAGGATCAACACCATAAATCCTCCAGCAAAAGCAATTCCTTCTCCTGTATCACCTGGTTCAAGTTCAACTGAATTATTATAACTAATCCCTAAAAACACAAAGCTACCGACTATTACCGGAATTAAAAGCGCCATGCCAATGGCAGAGGCCCAAATAGGGATTTTCTTATTTTTGTATAAATAGGCTGCTAAATAATCACAAATTACAATAGATAGTAATAAAACGATCCAAACGATAGCATCTCCATTCATTTCAAAACCACCCCTTTGATTATAGATTAAACTGATTTGTAAGTTTTATCAATTGGAAGCAATTATACCCTTTCGCATACAATACAATGTGATGAAATGTTGTAAAGTGTGGTGTTCGCCTTGTACCTGAGGGAAAATAACTATAATTTTTCATGAAATATAATTTTAAGATATAGTATGAAAAAAATCCTGCTTGATTGCCTCTATAGTAGCGACAATCAAAAAACACGCCATCTATGCTGTCAGCAAAACGGCAAGATGACGTGTTTATGTTGTAGTAATCAAGTTTAATTGTGTCCGGAATTGGCTTTGTGCTAAGGCCTGCGTAAGGGCTGACACGATGATGGTCATTTCGGTAATGCCACAGGACGTAGCGTTCTTAGACTGAGTTCCTATATTTCAGCGTGGGGGTTGACCTCCGCTGAAAGAAGTTAAAAATTCTTTTTGAAGTACGGTGTTTTTTTCATCACAATACATACTGGGATTGCAATGATTAATCCGACAACGTTTTGGATGATGTCTCCTGGAATGGATGCCATCGGGGCAACCCAGCTTTTGAACATAATCGCTTGCCCGATATAGTAAACCCCAATCATGACGGGCATAGCAACAACTGCTGCTAAAATGTTTAGTCGGATATCGTCGCCTCTATGTCCTTTAGACCAAGCGATTTTCCCAACGATGGCGCCTTGTAATGCGCGGGAGATAATTGTAGTTGGTGCCCAAATTAACCAACCACCTACAATATCGAATAAGCCCATTCCGATTGCTCCGGCAAGTGCTCCTTTTTTAGGACCGAATAAAATAGAAGTGATTAATAGCATGGATGTCCCTAAGTGAATAAGGCCACCTTGCCCAAATGGTAACTTAATATTAATAAACATTGTGGCGACGAAAACAAGTGCTGCCAAAATGGATGTAATCACCAAATCAAATGTTTTCGTGCGTGGTTTTGTATAGGATCGACTTTGTATTGTTTGCATTTGCATGTCCTCACTGTGATGAATTTTTTGATAATTTTAATTTAGCAAAGGGCTGACTATCGTAAAAGTGCCAATTTGATAAAAATATTAAAGGTCAGTTTGATTTTTTATAAATATGCACATTTTCGCATCTTTCTAATTGTGATACGATGAAGAGAGTAAAAGCAGGATTAGTTAGGTGGGGAGTATGGTGAAAAAAGTTGCTGTAATTCAAGATATGTCATCCTTTGGGAAGTGCTCGTTAACGGCCGCGATTCCTGTGCTGTCAGTGATGGGTGTTCAGGCGGTGCCACTACCAACTGCGATTTTAACGGCGCAAACAGGGTATCCGAGTTTTTACTGCGAGGATTTAACGTCAAAGATGGATTATTTTGTGGATGAGTGGAGCAAGCTTGGTGCGACCTTTGATGGCATACACACAGGCTTCGTGACAGGGAAGGAGCAAATCGATAACATTTTTCGATTTTTAAATGTGTTCCACTCGAGTGAAACGAAGCTGCTTGTCGATCCGGTCATGGGCGATTTGGGCGAGGTGTATAAAATGTATACAGGCGAGTTGCTTGATCGTATGAAAGCGCTAGCGAAGTGTGCAGACATTATTACGCCAAATGTTACAGAATGTTGCTTGCTTACTGGATTGTCATACGAGAAGTTACAAAATTATCAAGCTGATTCAGATTATCTTCAGGCGTTAGAGGAAGCGGGCCAGCAGCTACAGCAGACAACAGGTGCGAACGTCATTATTACCGGTTTGAATCCGCCGCCAGCAGATGCGAACAAGCGCTATGTAGGCAATATGTATGTCGATGCAGAACGTTCATTTTCTAGCATCCGAGAATATAACGGCGAGAGCTATTCAGGCACAGGTGATTTGTTTGCATCGGTCATTATGGGTGGCATGATGCGTGGGCAGGATTTAGTTAAATCGATGAAGCTTGCTGAGACATTTTTAGCCGCTTCCATTGAAGCGACGTCAAAAGAGCAAATTCCGCGCGAAGCAGGCGTGAATTTTGAAAAATTTTTACGAATGCTCCTTTAGATATCTTTTTAATACGTTAATTGGTGGTACCGGCTATGCTTCACGTCTACTACTTAACAGGGGATGGATTTTTTGTAAATAGGAAATAATTCAATTATGCCTCGGCATAATTGCGTCCGGAATCGGCTTTGTGCTTAGGTCTGCACGAGGGCCGACACGATGTCGGTCATTTCGGTAATGCCACAGGACGTGGCGTTTTTACCGATGCAGGTCAGTTAGCCGTTATCGTATGGATGCGATGATCTTAGACTAACATCCTCTAAGAACGCCATTCTGATTCCGTGACATCCGCCGGAGGCTTTAACTTCTTTCAGCGGGTGTCCAAACACCCGCTGAAAGAAGTTAACATCATGAATTGGGGAGGTGTATAATGAATTCAATTAGATATTACGTAGTGCAAGTAAATGATCTCTATTACCAGGGCGAAATAGACCTTCAATCATTCACAGATGATGAAGAACAGGCCTTTGCGTTTACGGATATTGTGGCAGCAAACGAATTGGCTCATGAGATTAATGGAATCGTCCTGACAAGAGACGTCAGTTATAAGGAGCTAGAAGATCTTTCAGCACAATATCTGATTGAGTACGAAGCATTGCTAAAAGAAGAGCGTGACACTATAGAATCATTTTGTAGGGAGCTCAGTATAGGGATGTTTGAATAAAAGTCGAATCGAATCTTTTCGGTTCTTTTTTTATGCAGTTTTCGAATGAACTTCAGCATGCTATCTCTCTAAATCCAGAAAATAGTAAACAGCCCATAGCCACGATTGATGGTTACGGGCATTCTTCCTCAAAGATAAAAGAAAAAGCCTTGAAGAAACTAACTCTTCAAAAGGCTTTGCTAAAATACATATATATTTATAAACTACATGTAGAATTAAGATCCGTCCCAAAGTATATATGAAAATGCTTACTGCAATTTGGATTAAAAAGGGTATGACAATGTTTGCAGTTTGTGCTATTCATATAGTCATGAATCGTTAATTCCTTTTTGCAGACACCACAAAACATTGCCTTTTCATCAAAATCCTCTTTATCCCATGGCTGGATTTTATGATTTGAATGTTCCTCATGGCATTTATAGCAAGGATAATATTCGCCACAACATTTGAATTTAATCGAAATAGTATCTTGCTTATTAGAATAGTGTGTACATCTTCCTTGATCATCAATAACATTTCCAAGAATAATCATATTTCTATCCTCTTTTCATAATGGTCCAAGTACCAAAAGTTCTTTCACGTAAATCAGCCACTCACAGGTCCACTTAATTGGTCAGCATCAGGAGTTACAGCATATTGCCACACTTTACCGTCATCACCTTTGTAAAAATAGGAATATATAAAGACTTTTTTCTCAATAAAAGTTTATGTATAGCTGAAAATCAAGATTGCCACTCTTAATTTTATTGAAAGCTACAACTTCTATGCTTGGATTATACTCTTAATTTTTTCAACAGCATAAGGAAGTGGCTCAGGCTGCTTTTGACTTTTAGGTGCATTAACATAAAGAATGCTTAAAAATTCAATTGTTATTTTCATTTTTTGATATTTACCTTTGTGATTTACTGGACTTCATGTATATGATAGTATACATTTACGGTATGTATATTATCATATACATTTTATGAGGTGATTAAATTGAATAAACCAATCGTTTATAATAATGTTAAAAAATTTAGATTATTAGTGGATATGACACAACAAGAATTAGCAGACAAAGCATTTGTCCATCGCCAAACTATAGTTTCAATAGAAAACAAAAGCTATGCACCTTCAATTGTTGTTGCCTATGCAATTAGCATTGCACTTGAAAAAGATATAAAAGAAGTTTTTTACATTGATGAAGGGAGTGTTTCTTAGTGGGATTAGTAAGGGTTCCGAAATTCTTGAAACTTTTGTTTAGCTTATTGCTTGTATTAGTTTTTACTTTTGTGGCCTATAATAATGTTACCAGTGGAGAAACTTTTAATGGGGTAATCTTTTCAATAGCGGTTCTAGTTGCTTTCTCTTTTTTAATAAAAGAAACTTTAACTACTACTAAAAAGAAAAGTTTTTTAAAAAAAGAAGTACTATTAGATAGTTTTATTATCGAAAGATTAAAAACATCATTAAGCTTATCTTATCTTTACTTAATTATTCATTTAAGTATCGCTATTTTTGCGAATAATGATCTCGGTGCATTTGAAGATTCTGTAATCTTTGCATTATTTGTGAGCTTTAATATATTTATGATTGCTCAAATTTTTCAAGCATTTTTTTATAATAGTAAAGAATAGGTTTACTAAAATTTGCTTTACTCCACTTTATTATATGAGTTGAAAAAACTTTAATAAATAATAAGGTGGTTTTTTTATGGGGAACATTGTTAAATTATCTATTTCTCAAAAGTTTGAAGTTATAAAACGGATCGATGAACGTTTAAACGGAAAACTCGGTCTAAACTTGAAGTTACCTGACGAGCTTAAAAGCTTTTCAAATGACCTTAATGCTGTTGAAGTAGACTTATCATTTAATGAGTCCGATAATGGATTATTAGGGATTCAATACAATCAAGCTGTTTTACAGAACGGTGAATTGATTGAGCTACAATATACAGAAGTGAATGGTGTTTGGTTGTATCAGCTTAATAAAATTGAAAAAAAGAAGGAAGTTGTTGAGCAGGAGTTCAAAAGGTTCAAAAACTCTAAGGATTATCATATTATATTAGACTTCCTTAAAGAGGGAGGATATGAACTAGCATCAGGTACTCAGAAAGTGTTGAAAATAGAACAGTACTCATATGATGAGGAATCAAAAAAATCTACAAATAGTTTTATTCAAGCTTTATCTTTAGAAATTACAGAAAAAGATGAAATTGCTGGAGTACTGGTGTTTGGCGAAAATGCTCTTATTAGGTTTAATGGCGATGAAGGTACAGTTATTTTTAATGAAGGCACACCTGTCATTGTTCCATTGGGTGCTGGGGGTAAGTGGAAGCGATGCATGGCCGATTGTATTGGTTGTGGTGGTTGGGAGTCATGTATTGGTGGTTTTTCGTGCTTAAGTGCTTGTGGGAGCTGCAATAACCCGCTATCTTGTGTTTGGTGTCTTGGCTGTGCGATAGCTAGTACTTCGTGCTTGTGGAAATGCCGAATGTGTGTCTCGAATTCTGCAAGGCCAAATGAGTGTCCAGTATAAAATAGGGAAGAATTCCAACTGGAAAAGTTAATTACC
This sequence comes from Lysinibacillus zambalensis, assembly GCF_040183165.1. Classification (NCBI taxonomy): domain Bacteria; kingdom Bacillati; phylum Bacillota; class Bacilli; order Caryophanales; family Bacillaceae; genus Lysinibacillus; species Lysinibacillus zambalensis. The sequence continues at coordinate 36,232 of NZ_JBEGDG010000024.1, read as the reverse complement.
TTTAGAGATAATATTGTTACAAATAAGGAGACCGCTCAATGTGTTGGAAATATCCTTGTAAATTGAAGAATGATTATAATATGGAGGGATACTGATACTACAGCGGCAGGAATTCACGTATACTTCGGATTACAAGTAATAAGATGCCTTTGAAGGAATTAACCCTCAAAGGCTTTTCTAAACTCTTTTTTTATTAAACGTTCAATGTAAATATTTAAATACAAACATATAATAACTATTAACATTCCTAAAGCTATGACAAATAAACCTATTCCACTCCAAATATCTATCAAAAAAAGTAATCCCATAAAATATTAGTAGTTTCTTCTTTTGAACAAGCGACAATAAAAAGTAAGAGACTAAGACTATATTAATAGTTTTTTTATTTCAAAACCTTAAAACTTCACCAGACGTAATTAACCTCTTATATTGCTCCGCCATCATTCTAAAATGATGCTTTTCGTGGATAGCAAGTAGCTGGATCGATTGAATAAGATTAGGGTAGTGGGCAATGGGATCAGGAAAGACAATATGCCCAGCAATATCCTCCTCCATATTTTTCAATAATTTTTGCATTGCACTCGTTTCATTTACTAGTAATTGTTCTATCTCATCACTGCTCAGCGTAAAACGTATTTTAGAGGGAGGCACTAATATTCCCGGAGCTCTCATGCCTCGTCCTTTTTTGTTTTTAAATTCGTCGTAAATATCATGTATTTCAGTGGCGAATGGCTTGTTTCTTCGCATTTTCGCGAAAGGGGTAAGTAGTAGTGAAAATTTTGTTGCTGTTTTCAACATTTTTAGGATGAGGTAAAGGTGATAGAAATGTTCGCCAATCGACCATTTATCTTCTTTCTCACGATGCCATAGTTGCTCCTGCGAGAGTGACTGAATACAAGGTAGGTAGTAAGTTCGCTGCTCTTGTAATGTTTGAAAATGATGTGCCATATTGTTCGATTTCATATTTGGAATCTCCTTTATGCTGTTATTCCTATTTTAGGAAACTTTATAATGAAAGTACATGAAACATTATTTATAATTGTCATAAAAATAAGAAATATTGGAGGAGGGGAATGGATGAATAGTAGACGTTTAACAGCTACAGATGCTAAGGACTATCTGAAATTACGATTAGAGGGATTACAACATAATCCAGAGGCATTTGGTTCTAGCTTTGAGGAGGAAAAGGATTCTCCAATCGAGCTGATTGCCAGCAGATTAAAATCACAGAGTTCTTATACGATAGGGGTATTTGATCAAGAAGAATTAGTGGGCGTAGCGACGTTAGTTCAGGAAAGTATGCTTAAGCTAAAGCATAAAGCAGGTATCTATGCCGTTTATGTTTCTCCCGAAAAGCGTGGACTTGGCATTGGCAAGCAATTAATGCTTGAAGTAATTGGCAAGGCAAAAGAGTTAGAGGAAGTTGAGCAGCTTAATCTAACGGTTGTGTCAACGAATGCATCGGCAAAAAGACTGTATTCCTCTTTAGGGTTTGAGGTTTTTGGAACGGAGAAGAAGGCATTAAAAATAGATCAGCAATATTTTGATGAGGATTATATGGTTTTGTTTCTTTAAAAAGCCCCTACTATCTTTTAAATTTGCTATTTGAAATGCCCTGCTATAGATTACGGGAAGGATAAATGTCCTTTTTTACTTGCCAAAATTCCATAAAACGGCCCTTCTAATTAAAACGATTAGAGGGTTTTTTCTATGTCTAAAATTAAAAAAAATGGGTATATTCGTTGTTGATTATTAATGAACTGGAATTAAAATAAAGGTTTTGAAAAAAGGTTGTTTTTTTGCGATAGTGCTCACTTTATATTATAGAGATACAAATACGTATCTCATATTAAGTCAGAAAACGAGGGGAATTGCATGAATGAGAAGGAAGAAAGGTCGCATGAGAAAAATCAAAATTTACTAGCATGGTGGAACTCTAATGGTTGCTTACCAGGAGGATATCAGCATTGTGGTGGTAACTGTGGTTATGGTTCAGATCATGGTGGAGGTAAACCGATTAATACAACAGATACTTGCTGTGTAGCACATGACAGATGTTATAGCGTCTTTGGGTATGGGGACAATTGCTGCGATAAAGAGTTGGTGTCTTGCGTTTCAGGGCATACTACTGCAGCAGCAGCGGGAATTCGTATAATCTTCGGACCACAAGCATTGTTCTGTAAGTATTAAGGAAAAAGCCTTTGAAGGAATTAACCCTTCAAAGGCTTTTCTAAACGCTTTTTTTAAAAGATCGTTCAATGTAAATATATAAATACAAGCAAATAGACACTATTAACATTCCAAAACTTATTACTAATAAACCCAATCCACCCCAGCTACCTATAAGAAACGACATAAGAACATTGATTCCCAAAAAAATAAGTGTTATTTTAGCAGCTTTTCTTTTATTTTTAACGACTAACATACTTATCCCGAATACTACTACATTAGCAAAAAAACCTATTGCAATTGGAATTAGAATATCCTTATCCATCTTCTTATCCTAGTCCTTTCTTTTCTTTGTTTTCTAGAAAAAAGCATCATCATTATACTGAATATTTTGAATTTAAAAACCACTTAACTTCTATTATACAAAAATTGATACAGAAAAGAAAAAAATAATCAATATACATTAAAAAAACTCCCATTGGCTAGGCAGTTTTTTATTTAAATCTGCTAACTAATAAGAGCATTTAATTTTGATTTTTACAATCCCCAATGGAATAGTGAAAATAAGGCAATGATTAAAATAATCACAGCAATTATTAAAGTGACAAAGCTACTAGCGATACCCGTTTTATTTTTCATTAGCTTTAAACCTAGTCCAATATTAATTATTGATAAAAGGATAGCTAACCAAAATCCTAAATGACCTAAGCGTTCAATTTGAATGGGTGATTGATTGTAAAAATAATGATAGGTAATACCTAGAACAAGTAAAATGGACAGTACAATATTGGTCGATGCAATTTTGTTGTTGCTAATCATAATTGTCTCCAATCGTTCCTCTTATTAATGTATAGTATGCATGAAATAAAAATCTGATAAAGATTCTATAATTCATGGTTTTAATTACATGCTTAAGCTGGATTGGAATAGGGCTATTTCAATTGAATAAAACCATTTCCAACCTGATTGATTGAGAAGTTATCCAATGGAAGAGCATGCGACAATAAGTAATCATACACATACATAGGAATCAAATGTGGTTCAGAACGATTTATCATCTTTATAATAAGGGCAGCGGCACCAGCAACAAAAGGCGATGCCATAGACGTTCCAGTCAACTCTACATAATCACTGTTCAAATGTGTAGATAATATATTTTCACCAGGCCCAACAAAATCTAAGTTTACATTCGTATTAGAAAATTTTGAGGGTGTTTCTGTTTCAGATATGGAGCCGACTTGTATGACTTCTTTATAAAATCCAGGGTATGATATTTCGATAGTATCGCTTTCTCCATCGCCTTCATTACCGGCAGCGGCTACTAATAGGATACCTTTCGAACTGGCATATTTTATGGCTTTATACAATTCTTCATTTGGTTCAGGGCTACCTAACGACATATTCATGATGTTTACTTTTTCCCCATTTGGTCCAGTCCAATCAACGGCATACATAATTGCCTTAATCAAGTTCTCAAAGCTACCTCGTCCTTTATGATTAATGACTTTTAATATAAGAAGTTTACTTTTGGGTGCTACACCTGTGATTCCTCTACCGTTATCAACGGCTGCAATAATGCCAGATACATGTGTACCATGCCCGAGATAGTCTTGATAAATGATAGGATTACCTTCATCATCATCTGTGAAATTATAGCCATCAATTATATTGTCCTTTAAACTCGGGTGGTCAACCTGAACGCCGCTATCTAATACAGCAACAACAGATCCTGAACCTTGATCTGTTTCTTCCCACAATTCCCTTGCTCGAATCTTATCTAAGTTATCAGGAACTGCATTTAGAACTTTAAACAACTTAACAATTTTCACTGGTCTTAAAATGATTTCGCTATTCATTATTCTCATCTCCTTTTACATAATAAAGTGATGAAAGGACGATGATAATAAATAAAAAAGTGAAATTCGCTTAATTTGAAGCTCAAAAAAATACCCCTAAAATGTTAGTAAAGGTCTAACATTTTAGGGGTAGATAGTATTGTTAAGTTTGAATATTCAGTTAAATTGGTGGGCAAATATTTAGTTTCTAGGGCCGATTCTTCCACCCTTTGTTAATTGATTCCAATACATCTCAAAAAACTTCAACTTTGTTCGAAATGTATAAGGTAATCCAATAAACAGCCAAAATAGAGAAGAATAAACCAACAAAAGTATTAGTAATCCCATCAATACACTTTTTATCTGAAAACTAATAAAAATGCTAGAAAACATAATAAGTAAATGTATTATAATTATTCTCTTATAGGCTAACAAGAATCTCCCCTCCTGTTCCAATCATAACATTACTAGAGGGGGAAATAAACTTTTATAACTAGATATTTCTATTTAACAAAAACCTAATGATTTACAACCTGGTCCACATGTGACTTTATTTTCGCTGTAGCACACTAATGCAAAAACTCCTGCACAAATAAATGGACACGCTAAAGTACCGATTGGGACACAAGCCATGATACAAGCTGCTGTACTAGCTATGGTACAACCCGTACCTTGGATAGTGTCACAGACAGTAGTACAGATAGAACACTTTGACCACATTGGATTAAGTTCATTATTTTGCGTAGAAGAACGTAATTCATTAACATCGTATAATGGGTTTGTGTGCCATTCATACTCGAAATACTCCCCATTAATCTTAATAGTTACTATTGGGAATAAATTTTCTCCAGCAGCTTGTGTAACTTCGATAACACTTGAATGACCATAAAAATGCGAAATAGCTTTAAGTTCTGCGTTTTCGACAGTAAAAGTAATTACTGTCTGAAGTTCTTCCATAACTAAAGTAAGAACTTGAACAGGAATAGTCCCTTTAGTAAACTCTCCGCCTAATGATTGTGTTATTAAAGCTCGAAGATCAGTAGATGTAGCTTTAATAGAAGGATAATGATTTAGTGATTTGTTGATAAGGGTCTGCACACTTTTATTTGCAAATGCCTTATCAACTAAAATATCAACCTCATTTTTATCCAACTCTTTAACTTCTGATGTAACTTGTTTTTCAGTCATTGTATTCTCTCCCTTTTAAAAGTATTTGAAGCAACAAATGTGCCTCATACTAAGTAAAGTGAAATACAACTGAAAAATTAAACTGTGCTATAATTTTTTCACTTAAAGTTAATTGATATAAACTATTGTCGCAATTTTCCGAAAATAAAAGGTGCCTAAATATATGCTTTGAATGCCTGCTGCGAGACGTTTAGTGTGTAACTAAGAGGATACGCTTTACGATTATTAAGAATAAAAAGTAAATTTATGCATATTACCTTGTAAGCACAAACATAGTACTAACAAGTAACATCCGATAGTAAAAGGTTGAAACCAAATATATTCTTGTATCTGGAGACCGTAGAGATAAGGTTGATTTTTAGTTATTTTAATGTAATGGGAAGACTAGAGAGAAATGAAGAGAAAATAAAAAATATCTCGAAAATGTTAGAGTGTTTCTTTATTTTGTACTGAAAATTTTATTTTTTAGGACCTATTCTTCCACCTGTTGTTAACCAACTCCAACATATCTCGAAAAACGTCACCTTTTCTTGTAATAAATATGGAAGGCCAATAAAAAACCAATACAAAAAAGCAAGAATTAACACACCAGTTAATATACTGTTCATCTGTGTAGCAATAAAAATGCTAAGGAACATAATAAGAAAATATAGTACGGCAATTCTCATATAGGCTATCATAAAATTCCCCTCACTAATATTAATAATTGTGATTTCTAAAAATAAATTTTGGTTCCTTTAAGGTTCATTAAATCCATAAAAAGCCATTAGATAAATCCAGATAAACACTACTAATATAAACGAATTTAGGACAACTAAAATCATACGAGTGGGTCCTTTTATTCCTAAAAAAGCAAATAGTAATCCTAAAATTACTGAAATAAATGGAATTGTTAAGCTAATTTCCAGAATGTATTGTGGAGCTAATCCAATAAGAAGTGTTAAAAACAAGAAAGTTATTGATAAATACGTAAAATTTTTTCTTTGCAAATAGCACCGCCCCCCTGTATGTAAAGAATATAAAAGTTGAATACACATTTACATGAATTTAGCTTGTACAAAATCAAACCTTAACATAATTAATGTTAAGGTTTGACTCTATTACAACTATACCACAAATGTTATTTATTTACAGTTTTTGTCGCATAGAATAAATCATTCTTTACCTATTTTTTACTATCGTAGCTAAACTCGGCAGGGCATCTCTTATAGTAGCAACAACTTGGATTCTTTTGTAAATTTTTTAACAATAAGCTACCTTCTATAAAGGCTACGCACATACTGTTGATTCCATTAAAATTTAGGTAGTTCTAAACCTAATTTATTTGGTGGGTTTATTTTGTTAATTGATCATATTTCATTAGCATGAATCTGACAATATTCCCTCAATAAATTAGTAGAAATACTGGCATTTTGTATAAGATTTATTAGTAAGTCGCGTTCTTTTGGAGACAGACTGTCATTTGTTAAACAATTTGTATAAAATGATTGAATTTCTCTCGCTTTACAGTAACAAGCCATTAGTTTTTCCATTTCCATATTGATCATCCTCCTTTTTTGTAATTAAAAGATTTTATAACTTCAGATAACTCCATGATGACAGCTTCTAATTTATCTAATTTCCTTTCGAATCGAATGAACAGATAGACTGTTATGGCAATGGGAAACCCAAAATTTCCCATTAAGCTTATCCACATTGGAATATTTTCCGATGTCATAAGTTAATCACCCTCTTTCTTACTCCAAATTAGTAGGTGATATTCGGATTCGATCCGAGGAAGGTGTTACAGGTTTTCGCCTTACCATTAGGTTATATCACCAAAATTTAAACTGTAATATGTAAAGAGAATCCTTCCTCAAGAAAAACAACCTTACAGTTAAAAAATATAATTTTGTGAGGTTTCATTTCTATTGTGTTGGTCCTCTTTATAGAAAAAGGGGGTTTTAAGATGAAGTACTATAACAGTATATTCAAGTGATGGATGTCAATATTGTGTTAGGTTAAAGGAATGGTTTAGAGAAAATAATATAACTTATATCAATAGGGATATTAATGACGAGCGTGTATTGAAGGAATTTAAGCAATTTGGAATCAGAGCTATACCATTACTTAATTAGTTCACTGATCATAAAGAAGAAGAAATTATTGGTTATCAGCAAAAAATAATAGCTATTTTAGATATTTGAAAAACTTGGGTGAACCAATAGAAGTCCCAGAGGTTATAGTACCGTTTACTTTTAGAATGAAGGGAAGGACAGAAAAATTCGGAGAGAATAGCCCTAGATGGATCTACTCGATAAAGTTAGTGGTGAATCTCATGAAAAATATCGAGAGGATAGTAGTATTTGTTATAAGAAGATTGGCTATTCACTGAGGAGTCGAAACGCGTTAATTGTTGAACCTCCGTATAAGGTAAGGTCGTATGGTAGTGAGAGGGGGCGGGGTTAGTCACCCCAACTACCCGATTCTCTTTTTGAGAACGTTCTCTCTCGTTGTGGTTTATAATATAGATACTTGCATTCACTAGAAGGAGGGCGGATATTTAGGAGGGATAATTAAATGGAGAAAGATACTCAAAAAATAGAGGAATTCTTCTATAGAAATAATAAGCAGGCTAACAATCCAATTATTAAAAGCTTTTTGTCGGATTCTAAAAATCTTTATTTGGTACAAAAAGCAATTTTATACCCAACTAATATTAATAAGCAACTCGTTGATGAATCTTTTCAATCTCACTATATAAATGTAAGAAAGACCAAATACGTCAGTAATTTAATTTATTTCTATAGCTTAGATTTTGATAAAAAAAGGAGAAAGCTACAAAAACGTTCTTTATTAATATTAGATAAGGATTTATCAAAAGATGGTGGCACGACTGTAAAAGAGCTAATAGAAAATGCAAGCAACGAAAAAGACTTTGATAATATTGTTGGGAAAGGGCTATTAGACAAAATTGAGGATGAAAAGCTTTTAAAGTCTTTACAAAAACTAACGGTTAAACAGCTTCAAATTTTAGAGATGATTTATGTAAAAGATCTTTCTATTAAAGAAATCGCTCAAACATTACAAACTTCCCCGCAGAATGTATCAAACCTTCACAGGAAGGCTTTAAATAAACTCAATAATACACTCAGTAAAGGGGGGGAATATTTATGACGAATTTAGAAAACCAACATAACGAAGAGGCTCTAACAGTTATAGAGAATTTCACACCTAAAATTAAGCAATGTTTACACATTCACTTCCCCAGTCAACCTAATCAGTTCGTATTGTTACCTAATGTTGATACTTTGAAAGAATAAAAAACGATGCACATAGCAAAGATACTATGTACATCGTTTTATTAATGGATTAGCCTTTTAGGAAATCAGGCTTTTCGAAGCTTGGGTTTGGATATTTATAGAAGCCTTCGCCTGATGCCTGGCCTAGTTTTCCTTTTTCGATATACTTTGTTTTTAAAAGGTTGGCTAATTTATTCAAGTTTTCATCATTAGTAGCAGCGGCTTTCGCTTCTACAATGTTGAGGGAAGTATTAATACCGATAATGTCAAGGATCGCGAATGGACCTAGTGGTGCTCCTGTTGCAATCATCCATGTTTTGTCGATTGTTTCAGGGTCTGCTATTTCTTTTACTAATAATGATTCAGCAGCATCTAAAAAGGGAACTAGTAATGAATTTAAAATATAGCCTGGTTGTTCTTTATATAACGGTAGTGGAACCATGCCGATTGCAAGCGCAAATTTTACGACTTCATCGAATACGTTCATATCAGTGCCAGGGTGTTTCATAATTTCGGCTGTGTTGTTTTTCCAAATTGTATTTGCAAAGTGAAGCGCTAAAAATTTCTCTGGGCGACCAGTTGCTTCTGCAAATTGGCTTGGCAATAAAGTTGAAGAGTTTGTTGCGAAAATTGTTTTAGCAGGGGCAACTTTACCAAGATTTGTGTAAAATTCTGTTTTAATTTTAACAACTTCTGGGATTGCCTCAATGACAAGATCAGCATTTGCAACGGCTTCCGATAAATCACTTTTAAATGATAAGCGTGTATAAGCAGCATCTACTTCTTCTTGAGTTGCTCCTATATCTTTTTGGTATAACGGTTTTAATTTTGTAATACGATCTTGTGCATTTTTTAATGCTTCATCATTAATATCATATACTGTTACATTAAATCCTTTAAAAGCTGATTGATAAGCAATTTGACTACCTAGAACACCGCTACCTGCAACCGTAATATTTTGATAATCCATCCTAAATTCCTCCTTTGTTATTTTTTTCCTTATTACAATTCCATACTACTCCTTTCAATTTTGAAAAATCAAATGATAGCCAATGATATAAAGAATTCTAAGCTATATTCATTTTTCCGAGAGTATAACAATAAAAAAACGCCATAGAGTGACGTTTAATTTTCAATAGCTGCTAGCGCATGATCCATTTGGCGTTCATTATATTTTATTGCATTACTATTAGTCGATTCGAGTCCCTTAAAAGTATAATTAGAATTTTGATAAAACCCAAAAACAAAATCGTTAATAGGTGTTTCTTCTTCTCCATAATATTTATTCACTACAGTTGCCTTAAAAATATTTCCTAGCATATATTCATCATTTTGTACGTCTGCCAAATATGTTTTGTTTTTATATTCGGCAATAATGTAATCCTCGAATTCTTTGATTTCAGCTTTTGTAGACGGATACTTTTTAGCGTAGGCTACAATTGAATCGAACTTTTCAGTAGGAGGACTATTAAGAGAAGCAATTTCCTTTACTTTATCCTGCCAAGTTACATCTTCTGTTGTTTCTACTTTAGCTACAGGCTCTTTTTCTGACGTATTAGCTATATTTGCTTTATGTGCTTCATATTCAGGTGAAATATCCCAATAGGCTAACATACATAAAATCATAAAGATGATGGGAATCGCGGTGAATTTGAGCATTTTTAGAGCTTTAATTCTATCCAATTTGATGAAATGGAAAACGGCAAGAAGAAGAAAAACAACTACCATAATGATACTGATAAGAGTAATAAGGACTAATATATTTACAAGGGTATTTACCAAGTATTGAAACTCCTTTCTTTAGATCGAAATCTTTTATTTATCAAATATTTTAATATATAGAATAAAATAGAACTACAATCTAGGTAAAATTTATTGACCGACCACATTTTGAAGTTAAATCGACTTGGAAGATGCCTACAGGTTATAAGTTAGAAGGACAGGTAATCGTTCCTAGCAGTAGCAAAATAACAGTGCAATTACTTGTAGAAGACAAGAAGGAGGACAACAAAGTGTCACAAGTATGGAATCCTGTATCACCAACAATGCGCACAGAAACAGAAAATTATATAGCGCAAGCAACCAAAGAAGGTATTATTCAAGATTCGCATCTAAAAGATTTTAAAAATGGTGTAATGACAACTGACCGGTTATTAGGTCTGTATATTACAATTCAGCAACGTCGAGCTAATTAGTTTTAAAGACACCGCCAAAATAATGGCGGTGTTCATTAGCTTAGAGTAGTTTTATTTTTTTGCAAAGAGATTTTATTTCAAATGATTCGCTATTACTTACCCTCTACAATCAATATAGTTTTACCCTAATAGGAATATCCTCATATTTATTATTCGTTACTATACTTTATACCTATTATAGGATAAACGAGTTTACTATTTTTTCTACATAAATTAAAAAGAGGAATAAAGCATATTTATAATAGGGTGTTTATTCAAAATAAGAAATAATGATACAATTCGTTGGATTTACTGGAAAAACTTCGTAATGCATTGTAGAAATATGCAATATGTTATCTAGATTTACATAGGGATTTAGTAAATTTTTACGTTAATAAAAATAGGACTTTCTTATAATTTTGAATAACTTACATAATTTTATAGATTTACTAACAGTTGTTTTAGTACACTAAATTTATGAATTGAAAGGGGCAAGAATAATAATGAAAAAGACACTTATAGCTGGTGCACTTAGTATTGCATGTTTTACAGGAGGTTTTGGATTACAAGCTAATGCACAAGAACATGTACGAGAAAATTTAGATGTTGCTAGCATTATCCATCCAAAACAAGAAGTTGCTGTAGTTATTCCATGGCAATCATTGACTTACCAGGACCTTTATAAACAACTGTTAATTTCCGAATTAGCTATTGATCATCGTGGTATTGTAACAACAAAAAATAGTATTACAGCAAAGTGGGCAATAGATTCTGAAATGACTCCACAGGAACAAAAAGAATTTAAAGAGTTGTACGGTAACGCTATGCAAGTAAAATTTACTCCATCTGGGAATTCATTTAAAGGAGAAGTTTTGATTAAAGGAAAATGGATACCTTTAGATAAGGAAGAATTAAATGAGTTTATTAAAGAAATATTCCGAGATGAAACGATTGATTTAAAACCAGGCGGTTACTTCACAGATTCTATAGGTCACTGGGCTGAGAGCTATATCCAAGTACTTTATCAATTTGACATTATTAATGGTACATCCGCTACAACATTTAATCCAAACGGAAAAGTAACACGCGGACAATTAGCTTCTATGATTTTCCGTGCTTCTGGATTAGATGTGAAGGAAGAATATGAAGGTCCTGCTTCATATAAGGATTTGGAGAAATTTGCAGGTGCCAAAGAAGTAGCGATTTTAGAAGCATATGGCTTACTTGATATTTTTGATGGTGCTAATTTTGAGCCAAATAAACCTGCTACACGTGAGGAAATGGCATTTGTAACAGCAAGATATATTGAAGGAACGGACTATGATGTAAGTAAGGTTAGCAAAAATAACCCATTTACAGACAAAGGTAAAATGCGTCAAGAAACTGTTGAATCTATCGGATTATTAAAGCAATTAGGTATAATTGATGGAGTGAACGGTCAATTTAATCCAAAAGGTAATCTTACACGTGCCGAGTTCTCTAAAATTTTCACACTAACATTAGCGTTATTTGATGATGCTGAGTAATTAATAAAAAGCAATCCACAAATTTGGTGGATTGCTTTTTTATTCGACTAGCATATGAAATACGTGACTTAATAAATAACCTAATAAAATATATGCTATAAAGGATGTTCGTGATACTGATCTTATATGATGCAAAATAAATTCTGAAATACTGGCGGTTGCGATTAACCCAATCGATACACCCATTAGTACGCCTTGTGCATTATCGGATAACTGCCAATATTGGCCGATCTGTATAAAAATACTGAAGAAAATCGAAAATGCTACAAAATAAATAAAGAGTCTCCATAGCCTTTCTCCCTGTGATAGTAATGCTGTTGAAAGTGCAAAGCCTTCTGGTAGATGATGTAGAATAATGGAAGCTGTTATTGCAATACTTAATGCGGATTTCCCTAGTAACTGTCCGACAGTAAGGCTCATCGGAATCGTATGGATAATGATTGCGATGGCAAGTAGTGATACAGAGGGATTTTGTGTATGGGAAGTGTGAAATAAACTATTCAGTATTTCAAATATTAAATAGCCCATCAAAATTCCAAGTAAAAGGCCTAGTGAATTATATAATTGAAAAGAAGAAGGAATGACGTCTACTACAAGTAAGCCCACTAAAAATCCGCCACATAATAATGATAATCCATGAGTTGTATGTTGAAATAGCCTTGAGAATACCCAAGCTAGGGCTCCTCCAATGCTAGCACTAAAAAATAGAAAACCACCAAGTATCATTGCACTCAACTGCAAAATTCCTCCACCCTATATATACTTTAAGTTGTTTTAACTTCTTTCAGCAAATATCTTTTGTACCGAAAGCCTATTTGACACCCACTGAAAGAGAGGAACTCAGTCTAAGAACGCCACATCCTGTGGCAATTTATCTGTGCGAAAGCGAAGCGACAGCAACACACGACCGAGTGACCAACATCATATTGGCCTAAAGCCTCCGGCAGAAGTCACGGAATCAGAAAGGAGGTCGCATAGGATGTTAGCCTAAAATCATCGCATCCATGCGATAACGGCTAACTGACCTGCATCGGTAAAAACGCCACGTCCTGTGGCACTACCGAAATGACCGACCTCGTGTCGGCCCTCGTACAGGCCTAAGCACAAAGCCGATTCCGGACGCAATTTTGCCGAGGCATAATTGATAAAATATATGCTAAATAGAAACGAATATGATAATAGACAGTTTTTAGGAAAAGATTCTTTGTATTCATTACTAAAAATTAAAAGATCATTTTCTCGATAAATCTCTTTTTAGGTGTTTTATTATCGAATTTTGCGTCTTTGACATGTTGGTGATATTAAATTGACTGAATATTGTTTAAATTTTATACTTTTTAGTAGTAATACCAGGTTCATTGATTTAGTAACTACTAATGAAGGTGAGGAATGGAAGTATGAAATGGGATGCGAGTTATGATGTGGTAGTAGTAGGTTCAGGTGCAGCGGGGCTAACAGCAGGTCTGACAGGAAAGCTACAGGGGATGAAATCATTAGTCATTGAAAAGACAGAGCGTTATGGTGGGGCATCTGCCTTGTCTGGTGGAGCACTATGGATTCCAAATAATCATGTGATTAAGGGTGAAGGTGTTCCTGATACACATAAACTAGCGCGTTTATACTTAGATTCAACGATAGGTGATCGTGTACCAGAGGCTTTAAAGGAAGCTTATATTAAACGAGGACCGGAAATGTTAAGGTATTTCGATAATCATACTCGGCATATGCGTTTCCAATATGCAAAAGGTTATTCGGATTACTATCCTGAAAAACCAGGTGGCTTCTCACAGGGACGGTCAATAGAGCCACTTATTTTTGATTTGAAGAAAATGGGGACATTAGCAGATACGATGCGTCGTTCTTCATTGTCCACTAAAGGCTTTACGATGAATAGCTCTGAATTTCATAAGGTAAATATGATTAGACGCACGACAGAAGGGAAAACAACTGCGTTAAAGCTAGGCTTACGACTAGTGAAATCGAAAGTAACAGGAAGTCTGCCTGTTGCATTAGGGGAGGCGCTTATTGCTCGATTACGAATGTCACTTGCAGAAGCGAATGGAGAACTGTGGATCTCGACTGCATTTAAAGATTTTATCGTGGAAAATAATCGAGTGACTGGTATTGTAGTTGTACGAAATGGGCAGGAGATGCGGATCGAGGCGAAGAGTGGAGTAGTCCTTTCTTCAGGTGGATTTTCTCATAATCAAGCATATCGCGAAAAATATTTGCCGGCACCAACAAACTCAAAATGGACTTCTACGCCAGAGGGACAAACGGGAGATATTATCGAGCCAAGTGTGAAAATAGGGGCGACGCTAGATTTAATGGATAAAGTATGGGGAGCCCCTTCCGTTATTGATCCACAAGGGCAACCTTTCTTCCTTGTTGCAGACCGCGGAGTGCCTAATATGATCGTTGTGGATGGTGTTGGGAAACGATATTTGAATGAAGCGGCACCTTATCATGAATTTGTAGATAATATGCATAGTCATCATCAAAATACAAACCAGGCTATACCTTCTTGGATTGTCATCGATGCAACTGCAAAGAGCCGTTATATTTTCACAGGCTTATTCCCAGGCCAAGCTTTCCCGAAAAGTTGGTTTGATAATGGTATAGTGAAAAGTGCACAAACAATCGAAGAGCTTGCAGAGCAAATGAATGTTCCAGCAGAGAATTTAGTGGAAACTGTAGAGCGTTTCAATACCTTCGCTCGTAATGGTCGAGATGAAGATTTCCTTCGAGGAGATAGTGCTTATGATAATTATTATGGAGATCCTACTTTGAAGAATCCGAACCTAGCAGAGCTTACTAATGCTCCATTTTATGCACTTGCCTTATATCCAGGAGATATTGGGACTAAAGGTGGCTTAGTGGTAGATGAGCATGCGCGAGTTTTAAAGGCAGATGGTACGGCAATTGAAGGGTTATATGCATCAGGAAATTGCTCAGCCTCTATAATGGGAGAGACCTATCCGGGACCAGGTGCAACATTGGGCCCTGGTATGACATTAAGCTATATTGCAACAACGCATATGGCGAAAGAAGGTAATAAAGAACAATTGACTTTGTTAAAAGTTTAACATTGTCATAATGCCTAAGTTCAGTATTTTACTGAATTTAGGTTTTTTCATTTGATCTCCATTCAATTGATTATTGAATAAAGGGTTCTATAAGTTAATATATCCGAATATAGATTCAAATAAGTGTTAAATTGGTTCATACCCAAAAATAGGGATGATATTTATCAAAATGCTTGTCAGCTATAAGTTATGGTGTAGAGCCTGAGCGACACACGTAGGAATGGAGATCCCCACTTTATGGAGATGAGCTGTAAAAAATAGAAGGGAGAGATTATGCACGTGCTATCTTATAGACTCGTAACAACGATAGAAGAGTTAGAGTTCTATAAAAGTACTTGGTCACAAATACTTGAACGTGAAAAAAATAATAATCCATTCATTGAATTTGAATGGGTTTCGACATGGTGGACGACGTTAGGTGTTCATGACAACGTAGAGATTTACATAGTCGAGCATAAAGGTATGGCGATAGCCTTTTTCCCGTTTGTTCGTTGTCAACGATTAGGTGGTATACAGTATTATATTTTTTTAGGACAAGGGTTTGCATCGTATATGGACGTCATTGCAGAGAAGCAATGGAAGGAACCCGCAATAAAATACTTACTAAGGGAGCTTTCTCAGAAAGATGGACGGTTTATTATAGCGTTAAATGGCTTGTTAGAAAGTGAACATACATCTCAAATATTAGAAAAATATGCAATAGAGCATCAAGTACCTCATTCTATTTTTCGTACGGTCACGTCTTATATTGATTTTCAATCTATAAAGCTAGAGGATTTTCTTCATAAGCATAGAAAAAAATTTAAATCGATTCAACGGCGTGAAAAAAAGTTAAAGGCGCTTGGTCAAGTATCTTTTCAAGAGGTACATCCTGAAGGTCTAGCTGGCATGTTTAATTTGTTTGCGAGAAGGTGGCGGAAGAAACTCGATACAAGTGGGTTTACAGAAGCTAAAACACGACTCTTTTTTGAGCGATTGGCAAAGGAGAAAAGTAACGCGTTTCGAGTAGAAGTAGATAGTCTCCAGTTTGGGGGATATTGGATTGGCTTTACTATCGATATTTGCTGTAGAGATCGAAATTTTTGCCAAGCTATGGGACATGAACCTGATTTTAATATGTTCGGACCTGGTCGTATAATCGAGAGAGAAAATATGCTCAAAGCACACGCTAAGAACTATCGTTTTTATGATTTAGGTAGCGGTTATGAGCCCTACAAGTTTGAGTGGTATACGGATGTTGATTTTTCAAGAAAGTTTGTAATGAGTACAAACGGCAAAAGAGAGCGTATTTTACGGTTGATGATGGTCTTACGAGACAGATTGCAAGGTCAATTAAAAAATAATCACCAGCTTGTAAAATTTAAACGAAATCGATTAGGGGAGCTGTGCTATTTTTTAAAAAATGCCAGACTAAAGGATTGGTTCCGTTCTTTCAAAAAGGGAATTAATCGCATAATAGCTGTTCATATGTTTGATATTTATGTTGCTAAGAATGGACAATGTAAAACTACATCCAGTTTTAATGAAGCGTTTATTCAGGATGTGATGGCATGGGAGGGGCGTGCTAATTACGTATCAAACTATCATAAAGGCTATCGGATCTTTAGAAATAGCGCGAATGAAATAGCTTATGTAAGACATGATCAGCTATTTCGTGAAGAAGCTACAGGATTTACACTTAAGCTTCCATCAAATGTTTCCTACATTAAAGAAAAAAATCATCAGCTGTCCGATGTAGTTGCCAATGTGCAGAAGGAAGGAATCGCCGTCTGTACATCCGTTTATTGGTATGAAAGAAAAAGACGTAGAGAGCTAGCGCAATTAGGCTTTCAAAGGATAGAGAGGATAAAAATAATTCAATTATTTAATAAGAAAAAGGTATACCGCCAAGAAAACAATTGGTTAAAATATCTTCAATCACAAGGGCAAAATATTGACCATCTATGGCAATTAGCAATCTTGCCTTTATTAATCTAAAAAAACCCCTAGCGTCAATGCAACGACGCTAGGGATTTTTTATGATTAAAAGTGTATGCCTGGTTTATCAGATAGCTTGCAGCCTGTACCATATTTCGCTTTTAGAGCACCTTTAAAATTAGTTTGCTCAAGTTCAGGGTATGCTTGTTTCCAAAGTTCAAACACATTGTGACTTGAAGCAGTACCTTCTTTTGTTAGTCGAACAATATGGAAACCATATTCATCATTGCATCGAGCTAATGGACGATTTACACGCACATTAATGATTCGACCGCTCGCTGTAACTTCATATAAGCCTTCGTAACCTGAAATGGCACGTTTTTCTTCATTAATCTCAGCTGTTTTTTCTACTTTTTCTTTCTTTTCTTTTTTTGCTTCTTTGACTTTATTTTTTTCTACAGGCTTAGTAGCTTCTTGAACTTCTTCTTTTTCTACAGACGTAGCTACTTCATTAACTTCCTCTGTCTCCACAGTCGTAGCCTCTTCGTTATTTTGAGGTGCAAGCTGTTCCATAATGACAAAATCCTTGTTAGAAGCTTTGTCGCTCATTGTAGCCATTATGTTCATAATAGAGCCTACATAACGCACTGGTTTATCTTTACCTTCTTCAAACACGAAAATATTATAATCGGTTTTATTCATTTTTTTCATAATAATATTTCCTGTTTTAGTAGTAAAACCGATAAATTTGTTCTTTTTAAGTGCTTGTATTGCTTGTTGCTTTGTTAAAATCATTTTTTAAATCTCCTAAAGAATTGTTTTTTCTATTCTACCATAAAATCAGCTTCTCTGTTTTTCTTAAATATTTGATGATATATTATTTCACTTAATAATTCTAAGAAAAGCGTTTATCGCCATAGTGAGAGATTGATTTCCGCTCCGGCTGGGCGCTTTGTTGCTGACGCTTCGCTTTCGCACAGTTAAAACATTTGCCGCTGCCGCTTCGCTTTCGCGCAGATAAAACATTTGTTGTTGCTGCCGCTACGCTTTCGCACAAAGCAAAGCTTCCTGGGGGTGTACGATGAGCCGCTTGGGGCAACCTTGCAAACTGATTCGGTTGGTAATAGAATTGGTCGGGTAATCAAGAAAACTGATCCGAGCGTGTGGAACTGCTCGGTAACTGCTCTAATCATATCCATATAACCAAAAGGAGGATTTTATTATGGTTCAACATTTATTTAATATGAATTTAAAATGGTCGGAGGGGAGAAATGGAACAGGTACGATTGTTGCGGACAATCTCCATACGAAAATTTCTATTCCTCGAGAAATGAATGGACCAGGGGTTGGGACAAATCCTGATGAAATGCTGCTTGGAGCGGCAGCGACGTGCTATTTAATTACACTGGCTGCATTACTTGAAAATGCGAAAGTTGATCTGTTGGATTTGTCTATGCAAGCTGAAGGTTATGTAGATGTCACGAATGGTGTTTTTACTTATGAGCGAATCGTTCATAAGCCAAAAATTGTTGTACAAAATTTAACGGAGCGAGAACAAAAGAGAATTAATCGATTAGCTGAGAAGGCAGAACAAACATGTATGATTAGTAAGGCATTAAAAGGCAATGTTCAAATTGCATGTGATGTGCAAATTATACAAGGGTAACATTTGAACATATCCATTCAAGGCAGAATATATAATAATTTAGGAGTTTTTCAAAATAATTTTGGAAAACTCCTTTTTTGATGCATCCCCAAAGTTAGGGAAATGTATGCATAAACTGTAAGCTGATTGAAGTGAAGACAGGGCGCCCCGGGGAAAGGGCCCAGTCGGAACGGAAATCAACCTACGTCATGGTGATGACCCCTTTTTACTATTTTATTATGAAAATGCTTTGTCAAAAGTAGTTCTATAAATGTCCCAAATGAATATATAAAGTTAAGTGCTAAAAAAATGCAAAGGATGATGTATTGCACGGGCAGTTAGCTCAGACTAAAACATTTTATAGTAAAAACGGAAAAAGAATTTTTGATATTGTGGGGGCACTCCTATTACTTTTCATAACAATTCCTCTTATGTTAGTAGTTTTCCTCATTCTACTCATTAGTACAGGTCGCCCTGTTTTTTTAAAACAAATCCGTACTGGACAGGAACATCAGCGCTTTGTTATTTGGAAACTGCGGACAATGACCATACAGGCAGTTCCAGTAAAAATGCCAAGATTGTGTGCTGACGGAATTCCGGATGATTTTTATTTTAAAACTGAACAGGATGCGCGAATCACAAAAGTTGGGGCTGTTCTTCGGAAGTTAAGTATTGATGAAATTCCTCAGCTCATTAATGTCTTAAAAGGAGATATGAGTATTGTTGGACCACGGCCAGAAGTTCCAACCATTACAAATGCTTATAACAATTTACAGGCACGACGTTTAGAAGTGAAGCCTGGTTTAACAGGGCTTGCTCAAATTAACGGCCGCTCAAATATTTCTCACGGACAAAAAATTTCATATGACCTAGAATACGTTGTTAAATATTCATTTTGGATGGATATAAAAATTATTATCAAAACACTTTTCGTAGTTTTAGCGAGAACAGGTGCTTATTAAATATTAAGGAGTGTTTGGTACTGAAGATCGTTCAGCTTATTACACGGATGGATAAGATCGGTGGAGCACAAAAGCATGTGGAGGCTCTTGCCATAAAATTGAAGCAAGATGCTCACGAGGTAACTATTGTAACAGGCCATTATGATCCATCATTGTGGCGCTTTCAAGAAGAAAAAATTGATGTTATTAGTATTCCAGCTATGCAGCGGGAGATTCACTTAAAAAAGGATTTACAAACCTTTTGGCAATTAAGAACCGAATTTAAAAAAATAAAGCCAGATATTATTGCAGCCCATTCATCAAAGGCAGGAGCGATTGGACGTGTAGTAGGTAGGCTTTTACGTATTCCTACTGTTTTTACAGCCCATAGCTGGAGTTTTACCGAAGGCGTACCACATAAAAAAAAGATGGTGTATCGTCGAATGGAAAAATCAGTTCAGCCGTTAACAGCTAAGATTATTACGGTATCAGAATACGATCGCAAGTTAGCATTAACGAAAAAAATTGCTCCTGCTCAAAAAATGCTGACGATTCATAATGGCATTGACCAAATAGAGAAGCAAGTAGCGCCTAATAGAGAGAAGCAGGAGCACCCATTAATTGTGATGGTTGCTCGTTTTGAAGTGCCAAAAAGACAGGATTTATTGCTAGAGGCTTTAGCGGAGCTTTCTGATATACCTTGGCACCTTCAATTAATAGGTGATGGCTCATTACGTCCTAATTTAGAACAATTTATTGCTACTAAAGGTTTAACGGATCGTGTCTCATTTTTGGGCAATCAATTAGATGTCGCCTCTTTACTTGAGGAAAGTCATTTATTTGTTTTGCTATCAGATTGGGAGGGCTTACCGATTTCAATTATTGAAGCGATGCGAGCAGGGCTTCCGATTATTGCCACGAATGTAGGTGGCGTCAATGAGTTAGTTTCTGATAATGAAAATGGATTTTTAATTAACCGAGATGATAAAGACCTATTAAAGAACAGGCTTAAACAACTGTTGATGGATAAGAACAGTCGTCAAAAAATGGGGGACGCAAGTGAGCGTAGATTTTTAAGGGATTTTACGTTTCTACCAATGTATCAGAAGACCCTATTCGTCTACGAACAAGCTGTATCAAAGTCCGTTAAGAAAGGTGATTAATTTGCAATTAATTCGCATTCGAACAGATGATGAGCTTATGTGGTACAAGGATATTTGGGATGGGATTTTAGAAGCGGAGGGCAATGATAATCCATTTATAGAATTTGCTTGGTTTTATAACTGGTGGCAAATTGTTGGGCGTAGAGAGCGCGTTGAACTCTATGCTGTTGAAGAAAATGGTGCGATCATTGCCTTTTTCCCCTTTACGATTCGACTTCGATGGGGAGTACGAATTTATGCCTTTGCTGGAGAAAATATTGCAAATTACTCCGGTGTTATAGCGGAAAAAGAATGGCTGTTTCCTGCTACGACCTTTGTATTTGATCAGCTCATTGAAAAGTATAAACATCTACTATTTTCGTTTCATGGTTTATTGGAAAGCAAAGACTCTACAAAGGTTATCGAGCAATATTTTGTTGAAAGGCAGTTACGCCCGAGTATTTTTCGTGTAGTAACACCGTATCTCGCCTTTCGCGATATAGATTTTCATAGCTATTTCAATCAACGTAGAAAAATGCATGGTGTGGATAGAAGAGAACGGAAGCTACGGAAATTAGGCTCATTAACGAGGAAAATACCTTCACAGGACGAGCTTTGGCAAATGTTTAAATTATTTAATCGACGATGGGCAAAAAAAATAGACACAAGTGATTTTACGAAGGGCAAGAAAAAGGATTTCTTCGAACAGTTAACCCTTCTTCAAGGGGAAGCGTTGCAAGCTAAGGTAGACGCACTTGTTTTTGAAGACCAATGGATTGCTTTTACCTATGGAATTTGCTGTCGAGGACGTTATGTCACTTATGCACTAGCGCATGAGCCGACATTTAATATATTTGGGCCAGGTAGATTAGTGAATCAAGAAACGATCAAGCGAATCTATTCTGAAGATTATCGCTTGTTCGATATGAGTATTGGCTATGAGTCGTATAAGTTCGATTGGCGCTCTAATATTGATTTTACAAGGCGTATGCTCGTAAGCAGTGAAACGAAACGAGCAAAGCTATTGGCGGGTCATTTTACGCTGAAGGAACGGCTAAAGGAATTATTAAAAGGCAATCATCGTATTGTTGAGTGGAAACGCAATACTCTAGGTCAATTACGTTACTTAGTAAAGTATGGAAAAGTGAAAGATTGGCTAGAATATGGACAACTATTCGTAGAAAAATTTATTCGTTATAAGCAAGTGGATTTGTATGAATTATCCCCATCAGATAGTGTGACACCGAATCGACCTGTAGGTGATTTGTTTGAGGAGTTGTCGATTCAGGAGGCGATGCAACTCGATGATGAGGAAATTATTTCTTTATTTTATAAGGGATACACTATTTATAAAGATTCTTTTGCAGCAACGAATAAGCCTGCGTTTGCGTTACATGCGGTGAACTGGCGTGTAGATGAATTGCAAATTGTTGAAGCATTGCCGAAGCAGACATGTTTTTTAACCTATGATGTTTATAAAAATATCGATATTATCACAGCCTTTTTCCAAAAAATGAAACCTGCACAAACACTTTGGGTTACTGCAAGCTTTTGGCACTGGCGAAAGCGTAAACGATTATTGCAGCTAGGCTATAAACGTATTTCTCGAATGAAACATTTTAAATGTGCTCGTTATGAGCGAAATCATGTAGAAAAATACACAGAGAGTGGGGGCGATGTTCATTCTGTCCATTAAAAGTAAGCGATGGAATATCGCAATGCAGCATTTTTATTTTGTAGAAAAGCCAGCCAATGTTAGAAAATCAATGAAGGTCGTTGGCTATACAAATTCACTTGTACCGAGCCGTAAGCTTGTTAAAAGTGAAACGGTTCATATTCACCTGACAGATAGTGAGTTATCATTGTATCTTGCTCTTTCCGAAAGTAATCGAAAAATACTTCGTCGTGCACAAAAAGAGTCCTATCAAGTTTTTATTTATAAAGAACCATCAGATGAAAATTTACGAGCCTTTCAACAGTTTTATAATAATTTTGCGAAAAGGAAAAAACTCGAGCTTATAAGTAAGGCTCAAATGGAAGCTATTACGCTCTTAAAAGATAAAGGAGCGTTATGGTTGTCTGAGATTCGAAGTATTTGTGGACAAACACTTTGCTATAGACTCGATATTGTTTACGGTAAAAAAGCAATGTCCTATTATGTAGCGACTTGTCATTCTCAATCGGTACCAGATCATTTAAAAAGACCAGTTCGTTATGCAAATCGTTTCTTACTCTGGCACAATTTATTGCATTTAAAGGAGCAGGGCTTTAGTTTATATGATATGGGGAAGCTAACGGATGACCAAAATGTTCGTGCATTTAAGCAAGGCTTCGGTGGACAAGTCGTCGATGTATACTCTGGCTACATTACTCAATCAAAAATACGTGCACTGTTATTGGGCGTGCAAAAATGGAGGAAGTAGTAATTGAAGTGAATCGTGGAGGACTTGTTATATCATTGGATTTTGAGCTAAATTGGGGTGTCCACGATGTATTTAAGTACGGACAATACAATAAAAATTTATATGGTGTGCGTGAGGCACTGCCTAAAATACTAGAGTTGTTTGAACAATATGGCATTCATGCGACTTGGGCTACGGTTGGTCTATTGTTTGCAGAAACAAAAGCAGAAATGGCTCACTACTTAAGAGGGATCCCTGTAAAATATAAAAACAGGCATTATGCAGCACATACACAATTTGCAAAAGTAGGAGAAGATGAGCAGGATGACCTCTTACATTTCGGCAAATCCTTAATTGAGAAAATTAAACATACACCACATCAAGAAATAGGAAGTCATACATTTTCACATTTTTACTGTTTAGAAAGTGGACAAACTGAAGCAGATTTTCGTGCAGATTTACACGCAACTGCAATGATTTCTGAAGAATATATCACACCGATGAAATCGATTGTTTTTCCACGAAATCAAGTGAATGAAGCATATTTCCCAGCATGTCAGGAAGTAGGGTTTATATGCTATCGCGGAAATGAAAAACATCCGTTATACGATCCTCAAAAATTCACAAAAAAAGGTCGACTATTAGGTGCAAAAAAATGGCTGGATAGCTATGTGAATGTAACAGGAAATCATCTAGTAACACTAGAAGAAATGCAAAAGGATTCCTTTATTAACATTCGTTCAAGTGCATTTTTAAGACCTTATTGTAGCCCATTACGATTATTTGAAGGCTTCAAGGTTAAGCGTATTAAAGAGGGAATGCATGCAGCTGCAATGTCTCAAGCTTTTTATCATTTATGGTGGCACCCTCATAATTTTGGCAAGAACATAGAAAAAAATTTAGCAATGCTTGAGGAACTTTTACAGTACTATCAGGAATTGCGTCAACAATATAACTTTCAAAGCTATACGATGCACGAGGTCGCAGAGCTTTGCCAATCTTTATCCCGCAAAAGCCCTATCGGTGAAGACTAATAATCGGTGAGGTGAAAACCCCCACTGTATAGGAAAAGGAGCAAACTAGAAAATTTCCTAGTTTGCTCCTTTTTATGTTCTAGGGGTAAATGGATTGTGGGGGATTTTTCAAAATTAAGAGGAAAAATCCTGAACTTTGACGAAATTATATGTACTAATGGTACTATTAATGTTAAAGGTAATTCTCTAGGTATTTTTAAAGAGGACGAAAAATAATACAGGGCAATTGACTTTAATTTTGCTCATCACCTGAAAGATGGGGATGACATTTTGTTAGAACATATGTCATGTGGATAAATTGATTGGAGTGGAGGCTGGGCGACTCCTCGGGGATCAGCGATAGAGGAACGAAGGCTAAAAGCATCACATCCTGTGATAACGCCTTCGTGACCAACATCGGTGCTGCTGCCGCTTCGCTTTCGTGCAAAAAACATCTGTTGGCCCAAGCGGCAGCAACAAAGCGCCCAGTCAGAACGGAAATCAATCCCACGCTAATATATAGAAAAATGCATGAAGGTGGTCGAAAACATGTTTATTCAACCAGAATGGCAGTATAAGCAAGAAAATGGTTCAGCTATGCATCAATGGGTTAAACAAAAAGAAAATCCGGTTCCAAGTGATGTAGATATAATTTTGTACGGAGCTTTATTATCGTATAGTAGTAAACCATCCGAAAAAGCACTATATCCAACAGCGTTCCGAAAGGCTTGGCCAAGCTTTCAATCTTATAATTTAGATGAGCAAGTAGATTTGCGCTCGTTGGCAGTCGTTGATGTAGGCGATGTGGCTATCCACGAGACGGATCGAATGCTTTCAGAGTCAGCTATTGAAGCTGCTGCAGAAAGCTTAAGCACCGCATATTCTAAAAGTTTCACCTGTCTTATAGGTGGAGATCATGCGATTACAGCTTGCTCCTTAAGAGGAATAAAGAATGCTTTTCCAAAGGATCGCATAGGGATTATTCAAATTGATACGCATTTGGATGCCCGGAATCAGGAGGAAATTGGTTTAGCTATGGATTCTCCAATGCAGAGGCTTATTGCAACAGGGATTGTAGAGGGAAAACATATTTATAATGTCGGGCTACACGGCTTTTTTAATTCACCAGAAATGATTCACTATGCGAAAGAACAAGGAATTCATATGATTACGTTAAAGCAAATGCGTCGTGATGGCATTCAATTAACCATTCGCGAAATGCTCCGTCAGCTTATGTATGAGGTAGATCGCATTTATGTATCTGTCGATTTGGATGTGCTCGATATTACATTCGCCCCAGATGTACCTGCAGCAACACCAGGTGGATTAACGGCCTATGAATTATTCGATATCCTAAAGCTCATTGGAGAAAATGAAGGAGTCCGCCATATTGACTTTGTTTATGCGGATCCAAAAGAGGGGGACCTACGTCCAGAAACCGTAAAGATGGGCGTAACAGCATTTTTGCAATGGTTAACAGGTATTCGACTGGATTACCGCAACCGAATTTCAAAAAGAGGCAACGCCCTAATTAGATAGTTCGAAAATGAGACGTAGAATGATGGCTTGTATATATTTACAATGAAGTTTGATAATAGTTTGCTATAATAGAACAATGCTTACTAATGAATTACTACAATCATTGTATTGTTATAGAGAGGATTATTTATCATGACAACAAAACCAAAACTACTAATTGTTGATGGCATGGCGCTATTATTCCGTTCATTTTTTGCGTCTGCAGCGATGGGGCATTATATTCGCCTTGCGGATGGGACACCTTCGAATGGCGCCCAAGGATTTGTGCGTCATGTATTAATGGCACAATCTATTATGAAGCCGACACACCTTGCTGTTTGTTGGGATATGGGTGCACACACATTCCGCAATGAATTATTTGATGGCTATAAGGCTAATCGACCATCACCACCAGAGGAAATGCTACCGCAATTTGATATGGCGAAAAATTTATCTCAACAAATCGGCTGGCAAAACTTCGGTGTGAAAGGGATGGAGGCAGATGATTTAATTGGCTCAATGATTACAAAATTTCAGGATGAGGCTGACATTACGGTAATTAGTGGAGACAAGGATTTACTGCAGCTTTTAAGACCGTCAACAGAAATTGCTTTTACCAAAAAAGGCTACACAGAATATGACGTTTATACACATACACGCTTTCAAGAGGAATATGGCATTGAACCTATTCAATTTGCACAGGTCAAAGCTTTTATGGGGGATACGAGTGACGGTTACCCAGGCGTTAAGGGAATTGGACCTAAGCAGGCACTTACGTTAATTCAAACATATGGTTCTATTGAAAATGTTCTTACATCATTAGATGAATTAAAGCCTGGTCAACGTACGAAAATTAAAGAGAATTTAGAGATGCTAAAATTGTCACATGAGCTTGCAACGATTCAAACGAACGTGCCAATCGAGGCAGATTTAGCGAGCTTAGTATTACCGAACTACGAGCCCCAAACGTTCAAAGAAATAGAACAAAGTGGTTACACATTAATCGCAAAGCAGGCACGCTCGTTGTATTCACTTATTTAACTTCTTTCAGCGGATGTCACGGAAATCGAAAAGGAGTTCCAGAGGATGTTAGCCTAAAATCATCGCATCCACTGACCTGCATCGGTAAAAACGCCACGTCCTGTGGCATTACCGAAATGACCGACATCGTGTCGGCCCTCGTGTTGCTGACGCTACGTTAGCACTGCGCTTTCGCACAAAAAACATCTGCAGGACTATGCACAAAGCCGATTCCGGACGCAATTATGCCGAGGCATAATTAACTAATAAACTTCAAGGTATTCACGCAGAGTATAGAAATATGCTCTGCTTTTTTATAGCTATAAACAAGATCTACATGATCATGCTTTTTGCACAAGTTCTAAAAGGTATTCTTGAAGAGTAAATAAGTGAAAAAGAGCGTGTCTAACATTGTAGGCACGCTGTCATTTAGTTCGGTGTGATTTTGACGAAGCTCAATACTTTCTCATTATCTTTAAAAGGAGCCGTTCGAATTTTACTTTCACGATTTGCACCACCATTATCATGGAACATTAACAACAGCTCATCATTTTGTATTTCATAGCCAATCAGAGGTACCCAATGATACGCGAAGGCAGCCTTTTTATCGCACCAATTCAGGCTAAAATAGCGGTCAAAGCGTATGACGACAGGTCTCCCTGCATCGATTTCCTGCATAGCCTCCTTTAAAGTACAATCACGAATATCCCATGTCGGACGGAGCCGACGAAGATTGCGAATTAGACGCCACTTAAATAACCCGATTTTCGTGCCACCGAGAAGTTTATAGAGCTCATTTACCGAAGGAGCTTGATCTTCCAAGTAGTTTAAGATTACATGTACCGTTGTAGGTCCACAAGCGGAATTACGATAGTTGGGTGAAATGGCTGCATCATATTGTGATTTTCCAAGTAGCGACAATTGTTGGCGCATCATAATCTCCTTTCTAAAAAAGAGCTGCATTTCAAAAAGAAATGCAGCTCTTTCATCGAAGATAGAATTCTGTAACTTGCGGCTGATACTTCGCTTTCGCCACAGCTCAGAAGTTCTTCTATATTAACTTTGCTATTTTAGCCTAGTTAATTATTTCTGTGCAGATAAAAACTCAGTAACTTGTGGCTGACGCTTCGCTTTCGCCACAAATACGTAGCTCTTCTACATCAAATTTGCTAATATAGCCTATCTAAATTATTGTTGTGCAGATAAAAACTCAGTAACTTGCTGAGGTGTTTTAGCATTAGCACTATGTAAGTGTGCTAATTTTTCACCGTTTTGGAAAATTAGTAGGCTTGGAATACCCATTACATCATATTTGTCCGCAATTTCTGGAAGTTCATCACGGTTAAGTTCATACCAGTCAAATTGGTTGTACTCTTCGATAATTGGATCGATGAACATATTCATGCGTGTGCAATCTGGGCACCATCCAGCGTAAAATTTTACTAGCACTTTTTGGTCACCAGAGATCAGTTCATTAAATTGGTCAGCAGTTGTAATTGTTTTCATTTGTTATTTCACTCTCCTCGCTTACCATTCTACACATTTTTAACGCAACCTGAAAGTTTTCTGTTTGGAATAATCGCTATCTGCTTATTGTCTTGTTTTCGCTCGTAAAAAACGAAAAAAGTTGTATATTGCAAAAATAATTGGTGAAAAAAGATTGCTAAATGAAACAAAATATTCTACACTGAAAACAGAAAAAGTAGTTTTATCTTCATTCAACGGAAAAAATAACCACAAAAACTAAAATGGTAGTTGAACGAAGATAAGCCTTAGTTGTATGTCACAGATTAAATTTGAATAGAGCTAGACTGATTCAAATTCTGGACAAAAATACACGAAGGCAAACTTTGATATTTTTTTGGTCAAAAAATGAATGGCTATTCATTCAATGGGAGAATAAGGGGGAATTGCTTGTGACTTACAACATTAAAAAAGCAGCTGTTCTAGGTTCTGGGGTAATGGGCTCTGGAATTGCAGCACATTTAGCAAACATCGGTATTCCAACATTATTATTAGACATTGCGCCGAAGGAACTAACAAAAGAGGAAGAAGCGAAGGGTCTTTCCTTAGAGCATCCTGCTGTGAGAAATCGTATCGCCAACGGAGCTCTGCAAAAGTTATTAAAGCAAAAGCCAGCACCACTTACTTCTAAGAAAAATTTATCACTACTAACGGTTGGTAACTTTGAGGACGATTTAGAGAAATTAAAAGATGTAGATTGGGTTATTGAAGTTGTCGTTGAAAATTTAGCGATTAAACAAAGCCTATATGAAAAAGTTGATGCTGTACGTAAGCCAGGCACAATTATTAGTTCAAACACATCTGGCATAAGTATCGATGCAATGGCGGAAGGGCGTTCAGAAGATTTTAAAAAGCATTTCCTAGGAACTCACTTCTTCAATCCGCCACGCTATTTAAAATTACTTGAAGTCATTCCAGCAAACACAACAGCGCCAGAAGTTGTCAGCTTTATGAAAACATTTGGCGAAGATGTGCTTGGGAAAGGTGTCGTACTTGCTAAGGATACACCGAACTTCATTGCAAATCGTATCGGAACGTATGGTTTACTAATTACTTTACAAGAAATGATGAAGGGTAGCTATTCAGTTGGTGAGGTGGATTCTGTAACAGGTCCATTAATCGGTCGTCCAAAATCAGCAACTTTCCGAACGTTGGATGTTGTTGGTTTAGATACATTTATCCATGTAGCGAAAAACGTTTATGATCAAACAACTGGTGAAGAGCAGCAAGTTTTTGCAGTACCAGATTTCCTACAGAAAATGGTCACAAACGGCTGGCTCGGAGCAAAATCAGGTCAAGGGTTCTTCTTAAAGCAAGGCAAAGAAATACTTGAAATTGATCCAAACACTTTAGAGTATAGCCCAGTTAAAAAGTTAAAAACTCCTTCTATCGAAATGGCAAAACAAACTCGTGGATTAGCAAATAAAGTGAAAGCATTAACTTATGCTAAGGATCGTACCGGAGAATTATTATGGGGTATCTTCGCTCCGACGCTCATTTACTCTGCACAGCTACACGGTGAAATTGCTGATGATATTGTTGCCATTGACAATGCTATGAAATGGGGCTTCGGCTGGCAGCAAGGACCATTTGAAATATGGGATGCAATTGGCGTCAAAGAGTCCGTAGCTAAAATGGAGGAAGAAGGTCGTGAGGTACCGGCATTCGTCAAAGATATGTTAGCAAGCGGCTTTGAAACTTTCTATTCCGACTTGGACGGTGACCTAGCCTATTATAATGGCTCTGAATACGTAAAAGTGCCAGTGAATGAGAAGGAAATTAACTTAAAACGCTATAAGAAAAAGCACGGCGTTATTAAATCAAATACAGGTGCTAGTTTAATAGATATAGGTGATGGAATTGCATTACTTGAATTTCATTCCCAATCAAATGCAATTGGCTTAGACATTATCCAAATGATTAACTTTGCAATCGATGAAGTAGAAGCGAACTATAAAGGCTTAGTCATCGGTAACCAAGGAAAAAACTTCTGTGTTGGTGCAAATCTAGGAATGATTTTAGTAGAAGCACAGGATGATAATATTTTTGAACTAGATTTCGTTATTAAAGCATTCCAAGATGCGATGCAAAAGATTAAATACTCTCGCAAGCCTGTTGTAGCAGCGCCTTTTGCTATGACGCTAGGTGGCGGAGCAGAGGTTTGCTTACCAGCTGCACATATTCAAGCAACAATGGAAACGTATATGGGCCTAGTCGAAGTTGGCGTAGGATTAATCCCTGGTGGAGGCGGTAATAAGGCGCTTTACCAAAAATTCCTAAAAGGGTTACCGAATGGCGTTGAAGTAGACTATCAACATATTGCTAATAAAGTATTTGAATCGATTGCGATGGCAAAAGTTTCGACTTCTGGTGAAGAAGCACGTGAAAATAACTTCTTAAACTTTGCTGACGGAATTTCTGTTAACCCAGATCACCAACTATATGATGCAAAACAAGCTGCACTAGCGCTTTATGAGGCAGGCTATTTACCACCTGTGCCTACGAAAGTTCCTGTAGTCGGTGCATCAGGATACGGTACGCTACTAATCGGTGCTCAAGGAATGTTTGAGTCAGGCTATATTAGTGAACACGATTTAAAAATCGCTAAAAAATTAGCGTATGTCATTGCTGGTGGTAAAGTTCCATATGGCACATTAGTAGATGAACAATACCTATTAAACCTTGAGCGTGAGGCATTCCTAAACTTAGTGGCAGATCCGTTATCTCAACAAAGAATGCAGCACATGCTTTTAAAGGGAAAACCACTGCGTAACTAACTTTAAGACTGAATTCACTATACTTGCACATGAAACAAAGGGGGATTAATACGATGCGTGAAGCCGTTATTGTAGCAGGAGCACGAACTCCGATTGGAAAAGCGAAGAAGGGTTCTTTAGCAACAGTTAGACCAGATGATTTTGGAGCGGTTGTTGTCAAAGAAACATTAAAAAGAGCGGGCTATGAAGGTCCGATTGACGATTTAATTTTAGGATGTGCAATGCCGGAAGCCGAGCAGGGCATGAACGTAGCCCGTAGTATTGGAGCGCTTGCTGGACTACCAGATACAACGCCAGCGCTAACAATTAATAGATTCTGTTCGTCGGGTTTACAAGCAATTGCTTTTGCAGCAGAGCGTATTATGCTAGGACATTCTAAGGCAATTCTTGCTGGTGGCGTCGAGTCTATGAGTATGGTGCCAATGGTAGGTAATACACCTCGCTTAAATCCAACATTAGCTGAGACTGCTCCACAATATTATATGGGGATGGGGCATACAGCTGAGGAAGTGGCACGTCAATACAATGTTAGTAGAGAAGATCAGGATGCTTTTGCTGTTCGTTCACATGAGCTTGCGGAAAAGGCGATTAAAGAAGGTAAATTCAATGATGAAATCGTACCAATTGAAGTGGAGCAACATTATGTAGATGACAACAACAAACTACAGGTGAAAAAATTCACGTTTAGCACGGATGAAGGTGTACGTCCAGGTACATCAGTAGAAGGTTTAGCGAAGCTTCGTCCGGCCTTCCATGTTAAAGGTAGTGTTACAGCAGGTAATGCTTCTCAAACTTCAGATGGTGCAGCAGCGGTACTTGTGATGGACCGTGAAGAAGCAGAAAAACAAGGGCTTACTCCGATGGCGAAGTTTTTAGGCTTTGCAGTTGGTGGCGTACCTCCTGAGGTGATGGGTATTGGACCAATCGTGGCAGTACCTAAAGCGCTTGAAATCGCAGGCTTATCAATAGATGACATTGATTTATGGGAAATTAACGAAGCATTTGCGTCACAATCCTTACAAGTCGTACGTCATTTAGGCATTGACCAAAACAAAGTAAACGTTAATGGTGGAGCAATTGCCCTAGGTCACCCACTTGGTGCAACGGGAGCTATTTTAACATTAAAGCTCATTCATGAATTGAAGCGTCAAGGTAAGAAATATGGTGTCGTAACAATGTGTATCGGTGGCGGTATGGGTGCTGCGGGAGTATTTGAACTTCTATAATTTTTGCTAGATCAGCTTGGAGTGCAGCGTTTTCGGTTGCCTCCGAACGTAGTACTTCAAGCTTTTCTATATATTGGGGATAAAAACTATTAAAAATAGATATATAGGGAGGAATTTAGAATGACAGAAAAAACAACGGATTTCATTAAAGGCGGCGGATTTATTATTGAAGATGTGGAATTAGATCGTGTGTTTACACCAGAAGATTTCACAGATGAGCATAAAATGATTGCTAAAACTACTGAAGAGTATGTAGCAAATGAAGTGTTACCAGTCGTTGAAAATTTAGAAAACCATGAATTTGAGCATTCGGTTCGTCTACTAAAAAGTGCAGGTGAGCTTGGCTTACTAAGCGCGGATGTACCTGAAGAATATGAAGGTCTAGGATTAGACAAAGTTTCTTCTGCATTAATCGCAGAAAAAATGTCTGTTGCTGGCGGCTTCTCTATTACACATGGTGCCCACGTAGGTATTGGTTCTTTACCAATCGTCCTATTCGGAAATGAAGATCAAAAGAAGACGTATTTACCAAAGCTTGCGTCAGGTGAATTAATCGCTGCTTACGCATTAACAGAGCCAGGTTCAGGTTCTGATGCATTAGGTGCAAAAACGACTGCGAAGTTAAACGATGCAGGAACACACTATATTTTAAATGGTGAAAAACAATGGATTACAAATGCAGGCTTTGCAGATGTATTTGTTGTCTATGCAAAAATCGATGGCGATAAATTCTCAGCATTTATCGTAGAACGTGCCTTCAATGGCGTTTCAGTTGGCGCAGAAGAGAAAAAAATGGGAATCAAATCTTCCTCGACACGTACTTTAATCCTTGAAGATGCAGAAGTACCTGTAGAAAACCTTTTAGGTGAAGTAGGTCGCGGACACGTTATTGCCTTTAATATTTTAAATATCGGTCGCTATAAATTAGGGGTTGGAACAATCGGTGGCTCGAAACGTGCATTAGAGCTTGCTATTCAATATACAAATCAACGTCAGCAGTTTAAAACGAAGCTGTCTGATTTCAATCTAACAAAAGAAAAATTATGGACAATGGCATCACAATTGTATGCGTCTGAGTCATTAAACTATCGTACAGTAGGTTTATTTGAGGACCGCTTAAGTCAGCTAAGCCCAGATGAGCAAAAACAAGGAAAAGTGATTGCTAGTGCAATTGCTGAGTATGCTATTGAATGTTCTATTGCTAAAGTATTTGGTTCTGAGACTTTAGATTACATTGCGGATGAAGCGGTTCAATTACATGGTGGTTACGGCTTTATGGCTGAATACGAAGTAGAGCGTATTTATCGTGATTCTCGTATTAATCGTATTTTTGAAGGTACAAATGAAATTAACCGCATGATTGTACCAGGTACATTTATGAAAAAGGCAATAAAAGGTGAATTGCCATTACTACAAGTTGCTCAAAATTTACAACAAGAGCTTCTCATGTTAATGCCTGAAGATGTAGGCACAGAGCCGTTAGCACAGGAAAAATATCTTGTGAAAAATGCGAAGAAAATTGCTGTATTAGCATCAGGTTTAGCAGCACAACGCTTCGGTGCGAAGCTTGATCAAGAGCAAGAAGTATTAGTGAAGATTGCAAATATCGCAAACCAACTATTCGCTATGGAATCTGCTGTATTGCGTACAGAAAAAGCGATTGCTCGTGACGGTGCTGAAAAAGCTCATCAAAAATTACTGTACACTCAAATCTTCTGCCAAGAAGCATTTGCAGAAATTGAAAAAGAAGCAAAAGATACGATTCTTGCTTCAGCAGATGGCGACGCTGCACGCATGACATTGTCTGCACTACGTAAATTAACTCGCAATAACCCATATAACTTAATCTCGAAGAAACGTGAAGCTTCTGTTAAATTAATTGAAGCAGAAAAATTCGTAGTTTAATATGGCAGGTTTAACCTAGCTATCCACAGAGATGTGATAGCTAGGTTTTTTTGTTGGAAATAAAGTATAGCGCTGCAAAACGAGGGGTAATTTCCGTTCCAGGCTACTCGCTTTGTCGCTGCCGCTTCGCTTTCGCGCAGAGCAAAGCTTCCTGTGGGCGAGCGTCGAGCCGCTTCCTTCGCTAAAGGAACGAAGGCTAAATGCGTCACGTCCTGTGACAATGCCTCCGTGACCAACATCATGTTGGCCTCAGGGTCTCGACTGTCTCGCTTTCCCACGGGAGTCGAGTAGCCTTTCACTTCAATCAACAATATCATAGAACTTTAATAAATTTTATGAATGGCAAATGAGAACGCTAAGGCTACACATCATAATCAATCAGAATAGTAAGGGCGATTGTACATATGTTGTTGATTCTGCTACGATAACACTTCGCTTTCGCACGAAAAAACACCGGTAGCTAAAGCTTGGTTTTATTACATAAATCGGATAAATATGCAAGAAACACACGCTATATGAATTGGTTGATTGGAGTGGAGGCTGGGCGACTCCTTGGGGATCAGCGATATAGAGGAACGAAGGCTAAGAGCATCACGTCCTGTGATAACGCCTTCGTGACCAACATCCTGATGGCCCGAGACCCTGCAGCGAAGCGAAGCGACTCATCGGACGCCCCCAGGAAAGCGCACAGCCGGAACGGAAATCAACCCCACGCTATGGAAGGAATAAGTTAATAATTGTTTCATTTTGGTTCGTAACGGTTATGATGGTATACTACAGAAAATGAGGGATACACTGAAAATGTAGTTCCTAAAAATGATAGTAGAGGAGCCTTTAAATGACGATTCAATTTATTCAATATCCGAAATGTACTACTTGTAAAAAAGCACAAAAATGGCTAAATGACAATGGAGTTTCATATGAAGATGTACACATTGTCGAACAACCGCCAACAAAGGACGAACTATCAAACTTATGGCAAGTAAGTGGACTACCTTTAAAGAAATTTTTTAATACTTCTGGTATGAAATATCGTGAGCTTGGCTTGAAAGATAAGCTTGCTGAAATGACTGAAGAGGAGCAACTTGAACTGCTTGCTTCAGATGGTATGTTAATTAAACGTCCAATCGTAACTGATGGAAAAAAAGTTACGTTAGGGTTTAAAGAATCAGATTTTGAGCAAACTTGGAAATAACGCTTTTAACTTCTTTGAAAGAAGTTAATGCCTCCGGCGGATGTCACGGAAATCGGAAAAGAGTTCTTTGTGCTAGTAAAAAGCCGATCCCAGACACAATTATGCCGAGGCATAATTGATTCTTGTTTTTATGGAAGAAGTATGGCACACTGAAAGTGAATATATTACATATTTATGGAGGGGTTTTTGCATGAACACACCTAAAGACTTACGTTACTCTGAAGAGCACGAATGGGTTAAAGTAGAAGATGGAAAAGTACGTATCGGTATTTCTCATTTCGCACAATCTGAACTTGGAGATATCGTTTTCGTTGAACTTCCACAAGTTGGTGACGAAATCAAAACAGATGATCCATTTGGTAGCGTAGAATCTGTAAAAACAGTTTCTGAATTATATGCACCAATCTCAGGTACAGTAGTTGAAGTAAATGCAGATTTAGAAGATAGCCCAGAATTCGTTAATGAATCACCATATGAAAAAGCATGGATGATCGTTGTTGAGCCTGCTGATGCATCAGAAGTTGAAAAGCTTATGACAGCTGAGCAATACGATGAAATGATTGCAGAATAAGACAAGCTTATAAGACAAGCCTTTAACTTCTTTCAGCAATGGTCTCCTACCTCTTTAGATGTTGAGATGAATGTTGATTAAGATACTTTTCAGTGGGTGTCCCAATAGCCGCTGAAAGAAGTTAAAGCCTCCGGCGGATGTCACGGAATCGGCTTTGTGCAAGCACAAAGCCGATTC
>NZ_JBEGDG010000023.1:0-71018 GCF_040183165.1 Lysinibacillus zambalensis | reverse complement strand
GGAGGATTAGCTCAGCTGGGAGAGCATCTGCCTTACAAGCAGAGGGTCGGCGGTTCGAGCCCGTCATCCTCCACCATTATTTAAATAAATCACCTTATTATCGCGGGGTGGAGCAGTGGTAGCTCGTCGGGCTCATAACCCGAAGGTCGTTGGTTCAAATCCGGCCCCCGCAACCAAAATGGTCCCGTGGTGTAGCGGTTAACATGCCTGCCTGTCACGCAGGAGATCGCCGGTTCGATCCCGGTCGGGACCGCCATTTTTTAAAAAATATGGGTCAGTAGCTCAGTTGGTAGAGCATTAGATTGAAGCTCTAAGTGTCGGCGGTTCGATTCCGTCCTGACCCACCATATTTTTTTGCCGGTGTAGCTCAGTTGGTAGAGCAACTGACTTGTAATCAGTAGGTCGTGGGTTCGACTCCTATCGCCGGCATCATCCCTCGGAGGGGTAGCGAAGAGGCTAAACGCGGCGGACTGTAAATCCGCTCCTTAGGGTTCGGCGGTTCGAATCCGTCCCCCTCCACCATTTTTAGGGGCATAGTTCAACGGTAGAATAGAGGTCTCCAAAACCTTTGGTGTGGGTTCGATTCCTACTGCCCCTGCCAGGTTTCTAGGTACTCGTTATCAAACACTGCTGTGATTATATATAGTGGCGATTGTGGCGAAGTGGTTAACGCACCGGATTGTGGTTCCGGCATTCGTGGGTTCGATTCCCATCAGTCGCCCCATTTTAATAATTGGGGTATAGCCAAGCGGTAAGGCAACGGATTTTGATTCCGTCATGCCTAGGTTCGAATCCTAGTACCCCAGCCATTCATTTTTTAATAGGAGCCATTAGCTCAGTTGGTAGAGCATCTGACTTTTAATCAGAGGGTCGAAGGTTCGAGTCCTTCATGGCTCATCAGTTTTTATAAATGCGCCCGTAGCTCAATTGGATAGAGCGTCTGACTACGGATCAGAAGGTTATGGGTTCGACTCCTGTCGGGCGCGCCAAATTAATACTTATCGGAATGTAGCTCAGCTTGGTAGAGCACTTGGTTTGGGACCAAGGGGTCGTAGGTTCGAATCCTGTCATTCCGACCATTTTATGGGGCCTTAGCTCAGCTGGGAGAGCGCCTGCCTTGCACGCAGGAGGTCAGCGGTTCGATCCCGCTAGGCTCCACCATTTATATATTACGGAGGTATACCCAAGTCTGGCTGAAGGGATCGGTCTTGAAAACCGACAGGCGGGTAACACCGCGCGGGGGTTCGAATCCCTCTACCTCCTCCATATTTTTTTCGGGTCAGTAGCTCAGTTGGTAGAGCATTAGATTGAAGCTCTAAGTGTCGGCGGTTCGATTCCGTCCTGACCCACCATCTGCGGGTGTAGTTTAATGGTAAAACCTCAGCCTTCCAAGCTGATGTCGTGAGTTCGATTCTCATCACCCGCTCCAAAATAATGGGCCTATAGCTCAGCTGGTTAGAGCGCACGCCTGATAAGCGTGAGGTCGATGGTTCGAGTCCATTTAGGCCCACCATTATTCCGAAGTAGCTCAGTTGGTAGTAGCACCTGACTGTTAATCAGGTTGTCGCAGGTTCGAGTCCTGCCTTCGGAGCCACGGCCCCTTGGTCAAGTGGTTAAGACACCGCCCTTTCACGGCGGTAACACGGGTTCGAATCCCGTAGGGGTCATCAAGCATGTTGCACATTCGTGTAACATGCTTTTTTTATGCCAATTAAAAGCTAAAAAGGATCACCCTTTGTGTTAAGGAAGTTTTATTTCGAATAGCCGTGTTATAACGTCTATTCCTAAGTATTGGGAAGGGCTTAATCATGATAAACAAAATCGGTTTTGCAACTGAAGATATCTCTTGTATAACCAATTTCTACATACAAAAAGGCTTTGTCCTTTATAATCCCCTGAAATTCTCATAATAGCACTTGAAGCGAAGGTGTCTATCTTTTCCCTAGTCTCAAAAATGATAAGAAATATTGAACAAAGTATTTCATATATAAAATATGTATGTTTTTTTGCAGATTTTTTCGTGGTGATAATAGTTCCATTCCTCTAATATGAGGGTAGATGGAGGAGTTCGATATGAATTTACATGAAGTACAACGATTTTTAGAACTTTATCAAGTAGAGCAAGACGAGTCAAAAACATGGCTAGAAAATAAATTACAGTATATTAAAACAACTGGAGAATATATACCGACAACGGAAGAACTAATCTTTGGTGCACGAGTGGCGTGGCGTAATAGTAATAAATGTATTGGTCGATTGTTTTGGCAATCGCTGCATGTTGTTGATGCCCGTGATCTTTCACATGAAGAGGATATCTTCAACGCTTTGCTTAAACATATTCAATACGCAACAAATGATGGGAAAATTCGCCCGACAATAACGATTTTTGCACCAGGGCGAGTTCGTATATGGAATCATCAGCTAATTCGCTATGCTGGCTATGAAACGGAATCTGGAATCGTTGGTGATCTGCATTCCGTTGCGTTTACAAAAGTATGTGAATCACTTGGCTGGCAGGGTGAGAGAACAGCATTTGATGTGCTTCCGCTTGTCGTACAGGTGGATGATAGAGAGCCACAAGTGTTTATAATCCCTGACGAATATGTACTAGAGGTACCGATTCGCCACCCAGAATCTTCTCAAGTAGAAAAGCTAGGATTAAAATGGTATGCAGTGCCGATTATTTCGAGCATGCGCTTCCAAATGGCAGGTATCGACTTTGAGGCAGCTCCATTCAATGGTTGGTATATGGGTACAGAAATTGGGGCACGTAATTTAGCAGATCATGATCGCTATAATATGCTACCCGCTATAGCAGAAATTTTTAACCTTGATACAACTAAACAGGCTTCTCTATGGCGTGACCGAGCATTAGTTGAGCTGAATATGGCCGTTCTACATTCTTTTAAAGAAGATGGTGTGAGCATTGTAGATCATCATACAGCTGCACAACAATTTAAATTGTTTGAGGAAGCAGAAGCAGCAGCAAATCGCGAAGTTACAGGCAATTGGACATGGTTGATTCCACCTCTTTCACCTGCTACAACCCATATTTATCACAAGCCTTATGTTAATGTTTACAATACACCGAACTATTTTTATCAGAAACCACCTTATTAATAGAGAAAGGCAGCTCACGTTAACTTTATTTCAGCAAGTGTCCAAACACTCGCTGAAATAAGATTATGAGCTACCTTTTTTAATTTACATATTCATTTTTAGAAGCTCTAAATGAACATAAGAAGAGTATGAATGCTACGACAACAAATAACCAACCAGTGATATCCCAGCCACCAAATATATCATGTAAATAACCAAATAAAATTGGACCGATTGCGGCTAATAAATATCCTAATGATTGTGCAAAACCTGATAAATCAGCTGCCTCAAAAGCGGTACGGGTACGTAATGTAAAGAACATCATCGCTAATGAGAATGAAGCTCCTCCGGCTAAGCCTAGTAGTACCATCCAAAGTATAGCGAGGTTCGTCCATTCCATTACTAGTCCGATAAAGCCAATTAAGTAAAATGCCGTAAACATGAATACGAGAGGTCGTTGAGATGTCATTTTACTAGCAATAATAGGCACAGCTAAGGCCATTGGGACTTGTGAAAATTGCATGATGGAAAACATCCATCCTGCACGATCTGCAGCTAATCCTTGTGCTATATATATTTCAGGAATCCAAGCAGCGGTTGTATAGAATAATAACGACTGAAATCCCATAGCTCCCGCTACTGCCCAAGTAACAGGTGATTTCCATAAAGGTGTACGTTCTTTCGTAGTTTTAACATTAGGCTCCGGCTTATTAAATTTCAACTGTGGAATCCAAATTAAAATGGTTAACGCCACAAGAACAAGTGCGACTGCCAGAGCACCTTGCCAGCCAATGGATGAATGGGCAACAGGATAGCTAACGCCAGCGCCAAGCCCAGCTGT
This sequence comes from Lysinibacillus zambalensis, assembly GCF_040183165.1. NCBI lineage: Bacteria > Bacillati > Bacillota > Bacilli > Caryophanales > Bacillaceae > Lysinibacillus > Lysinibacillus zambalensis. The sequence continues at coordinate 67,078 of NZ_JBEGDG010000023.1, read as the reverse complement.
CAAATTCATCGACATTGTGAAAAATGCCATAAGCAAACCTACGTGATAAGGAAACTTCAATTTAAGTAATCCTGGAATAAGTACGTTACCGAATGAAATGGCTATACCAATTAGCGCAGTGCCAAATACGAGCAAACTAGTTGTGCCGAGGGAGCGTAGTACAATCCCTAATGCCAAAAGAATAGTCGATAAAAATAATGTTAGTTCTAGCCCGATTTTACGTGCGACAATTGGTACAAAAGGTGAGATAATTGCAAAAGCTAGCAATGGGATTGTTGTTAGAAAACCCGCTAATGCATAGGATATGCCGAGGTCTTCTCGGATAAAGGAAATAATAGGTCCAACAACTGTTAGTGGCATCCGTAATGTCGAGGCAATACAAATTACGCCGATCACTAGTAATAAGGTTGTACCTTTCCAGTTAATTTTCCTGCTAGGATAAGTATCGTTATGTTCACGAGTAGTCAAATAAATCCCCCCTGTTAGAACAATTATGATTGAACCACTATACCACTTTATCACAATAATAAAAATAGTTGAAAATTCACAAAATATAGAATGTTACTCGGGTTGTTGAAATGCCATATGTCATATGTTAGAATAATATTCATCATAAATTTAATAATATGCCTCATGTTTATATTGAGGTAGAGGTCGCGGTATTTAAGAGTATGCTAATGGAAATGACAAGCATTTAAGATATTAGTTGAAAGGAAATACTGCCGAAGTGTGAGGGGACTTGAAAACCTCATGCTGGGGCTGTCTCCGAAAGGAACAGAACTGTCACGTTTGGACAACGTGTTGAGCTATCATTTTGAAAGAACAGAGGATTCTTAGCCATCACTGCCGTTCATGTGATGGCATTTTTTTCGCCTCTTAAAAGGAAGGAAGCTAAATTGTGAGTGAAATAAAAGTCAATCAGCTCGGCCATAAAGCGCCAAAGTTGAAAAAAGAATTAAAAAGCCGTCACATTACAATGATTTCATTAGGCGGTACAATCGGTACAGGATTGTTTTTAGCTAGTGGTGGTGCCATTGCACAGGCAGGCCCTGGCGGTGCGCTTCTTGCTTATGCATTAATCGGTATTATGGTTTATTTTTTAATGACGAGCTTAGGCGAAATGGCAGCCTATATGCCATCATCGGGCTCATTTAGTACGTATGCTACAAAATTTGTGGATCCAGCTTTAGGTTTTGCACTTGGTTGGAACTATTGGTACAACTGGGCAATTACAATTGCGGCAGAAATTTCAGCTGTATCATTGATTATGAAATATTGGTTCCCAGATAGCTCTTCAGCACTTTGGACTGTTTTATTTATTGCTGTCGTTTTATCGTTCAATCTATTATCGGTAAAAAGCTATGGTGAAAGTGAATATTGGTTTGCCATGATAAAGGTTGTAACTGTAATCATTTTTATTATCATCAGTTTCTTAATGATATTTGGTATTTTAGGAGGAAATGCTCCGGTAGGCTTTACGAATTTCTTTATTAGTGATGGACCATTCCACGGTGGTTTCCTTGCTACATTTGGTATTTTCTTAGCTGCGGGATTCTCGTTCCAAGGAACAGAATTACTTGGAATAACAGCGGGTGAAACAGATGATCCTGGTAAAAATATTCCGAAAGCTGTTAAGTCCGTTTTCTGGCGAATTCTTTTATTCTATATTTTAGCGATCGGTGCAATTGGTTTGTTAATTCCGTTTACAGACGCACGTTTGCTATCTGAAGATATCGCTGTTTCACCGTTTACACTGGTGTTCGACCGTTTAGGAATTGCCTTTGCCGCATCATTGATGAATGCTATTATTCTAACGGCAATGCTGTCAGCAGGGAATTCAGGGCTGTACGCATCTTCTCGTATGCTTTGGCAATTAGCGGTAGATGGACATGCACCTAAATTTTTCGCTAAACTAAGCCGTCGAGGTATTCCAATTTACGCATTACTGGCGACTTTAGCTGTAGGCTCTCTAGCATTTTTAGCTTCATTCTTTGGTGATGGTGTGGTCTACATGTGGCTTCTAAATGCCTCTGGGATGTCAGGCTTCATTGCTTGGCTAGGAATTGCATTTAGCCATTATCGTTTCCGTCGAGCGTTCGACGTACAGGGCTTAGATCCGAAATTGTTACCGTATAAAGCGAAATTATTCCCATTCGGTCCGCTATTTGCCTTTACGGTTTGTATGATTGTTGTTATTGGACAAAACTACAATGCCTTTATGGGTGGTTCAGTAGATTGGTACGGAGTCCTTGTCTCGTATATCGGTATTCCACTGTTCTTACTGTTATGGCTTGGCTATAAAATTAAGCATAAAACAAAAATGCTTCCACTTGAGCAATGTGATTTAAAAGTAGATTAATAAATAATAAACTGTCCTGTGAGCCATAGAAAATGGCTTGCAGGGCAGTTTTTTTTAGTTAAAAAATGAATTGGCAAGCTCAAACATACAATCTTGTCAGAGAAAAATTAAATCCTTTAAGCCCAAAACCCCCCATCCCCATAATAGTAATCATTGATCCGTTTTTTTATTTTAGGATCTTCAGATAAAATTACTGGAGAAAATAAAAGTGGACTTTAGCTTTTCAGACCGTCCCTCCATTTTTGGTGCCCAACCTTAATATGGTAAACTGTTTTAGAATGAATAACCACCAAATTTTGGTTATGGCATTTGTTGAAACGTATATCGTTTATCTTCATTCAGTAGAAATAGCTGTACGTAAAAGCATAATAGGTGAGAACAAATAATCACAGGAGGGGGAAAGATGATAGACTATCCATTTTTACAAAACAGATTGAAAAAAGAAAAGATAAATACCTTTTTAATTAATAGTCACGGTAAAACGATATTTCGATACTATAAAAACAAGAAACAACAACAGAAACTTCATAAAATTAATTCTTGTACAAAGGGTATTCTTTCAATTCTATTTGGCATTGCAATAGATCGTAAATATTTGGCATCTGTTCATATACCTGTCCATTCTTTTTTTCCTGAACTATTCGAACGACAAGATGACAAACGTAAAATGGATATGACAATATATCACCTTTTAACAATGACAGAAGGATTAGATTTCCCGGAATTCGGAGAATGGAATTGTTTTGCTCCTATGGTATTTCATTCTGATATAGTAAAATTTATAATAAATCGTCCGATGGTACATCCAGTGGGTACGCATATGAATTATAACTCGGGTTGCTCCCATATACTATCTGCTATATTGCAGCAAGTTACGAGTATGAAAACAAAAGAATTTGCCAATCGTTATTTATTTCAACCATTAGGTATTCAAGAATATCAGTGGTACGAGGATAAGAAGAAAATTAGTAAAGGGGCAGATGGTCTTTTATTAAAGGCAGAAGATATGATGAAAGTGGGGCTCTTAGTTTTAAAGAAAGGCGTATATAACGAGAAAAGGATAGTTTCGGAGGATTGGATTAATCATTCGATAAAGCCGAATTTAATGACTTATGAAAAAATCGGTTATTACGGGATGCATTGGTGGGTAAATAAACAGAATGAAACTAAAGCTTTTTCGGAAGATAATCACTATTTTTTTGCATTAGGCTTTGGGGGGCAATATATTTTTATTTGGCCAAAGGAAGAACTAGTTATTACTATCACAGGTGATTTGTATGAAACTAGTTTATTACCGCTTCAATTAATAAAGGATCACATCTTGAGATAATCGTTATGATGATGAGCCAATAAAATGAAATTTTTACATTTTAGAATAGAGGTGCATGGAAGTGCAAAAGCGCATTTTACTAGTAGAAGATGATGAAGCCATTCGTGAAATGGTAGAAAGCTATTTAACGATGGAGGGATTCCTTGTCACCTCTGCAGTAAATGGAGAAGAAGCAGTACAAAATTGTTTAAACAATCTCTTTGATTTAGTAATCTTGGATATTATGATACCGAAGCTTAATGGATTAGAAGTTTTAAAGATTATACGAGAGCAAGCATCACTTCCAATTATCATCATGTCAGCGAAGGATAGTGATGTTGATAAAGCATTAGGGTTAGGATTAGGGGCAGATGATTATATTGCCAAGCCGTTTTCGATGCTGGAGTTTTCGGCACGTGTCAAAGCCGCAATTAGAAGAGCTACAAAATACTCCGGTCAAGTAGAGGATAAGGCAGATATAGTAGAGATAGACAACTTATCGATAGACCTTGTTAATTTTTCGGTTGAGAAGAATGGACAAAATGTAAAGCTCACGTCAAAGGAATTTGCTATTTTAACGTTATTCGTGACAAATCGTAATCGAGTTTTTACGAAGCAGCAAATTTATCAATTGATTTGGAATGATGCTTACTATGGAGATGAAAATATTATTAATGTACATATAAGAAGATTACGAGAAAAAATTGAAGACGATCCGTCCAAACCAAAGTATATTAAAACGCTTTGGGGGATCGGCTACAAATTTGAAGGGTAAACAGCATGATTATATGTCTATTGCTAATTATTGTATTACTCGTAGGAATTATTATTTTTCAGATGAAGGCAAAGAAACAACAAGATGATGAGATTCAATACATGCATAAAAAGCTGCAAACAATCATTGATGAACAATCGAACGAAAAGATTTTAGTATCGACAGGTAATCAAGAATTACAGCAGCTACTAATCGCGATGAATGCATTGTTAGACCACAACCAAAAAGTGCAAGCAACACATCTGAAAATGGAAGAGTCTATGAAAAAAATGTTGGCCAATATTTCGCATGATCTTAAAACACCTTTAACTGTTGTGCTAGGTTATACGGAAATGCTGCAGCTACAGCCATCACTTAGTGACGAGGAGCGGCAGCGCTTGCTCACTGGCGTTCATTCGAAAACATTGGACGTATTAAAAATAATCCATACATTTTTTGATTTGGCAAAATTGGAGGCTGGAGATACAGATTACCCAATGACGAAAATTAACGTAAGTGAAATTTGCCGGAAAAACATTTTATCATTTTACGATATGGTCATGTCATTGGGGTTAGAGATTGATATAACAATACCGGAGATATCTGTATATGCACTTGGTAATGAGGAAGCATTAGATAGAGTTTTGAATAATTTATTGTCAAATGCGATTGCCTATGGGGCGGCAGGGAACATCCTTGGACTCACAGTAAGAACTGATGATACGAATATTTGTATTGATGTATGGGATCATGGTAAAGGGATTGACGAATATCATATCGATAATGTTTTTGAAAGAATGTATACGCTTGAGGATTCTAGAAATAAATCCTTCCAAGGGAGTGGACTTGGCTTAACGATTACAAAACGTCTTGTAGAATTAATGGATGGCTCCATCCAGCTTTCCAGTATTCCATATGAGAAGACCATTTTTACGATTTCACTAAAACGAATGATGTATTGAACAGCCGTGCTTGTAGAGCATTTAAAATGCTTTACAGGCTTTTCTTCTGCGCTTAAGAAATTTGTAAGAATCCATTAATAAATTAGAGAGTTTCATTTTTTATAATAAGGATAGTTAAATGTAAGGGAGAGATTTACATGACATATATTGTGAAGACAAATCAGCTTACGAAAGTGTTCGAGGGGAAAGAAGTCGTTTCTGCTGTTACTATGCATGTGAAAAAAGGAGAGATCTACGGTTTTTTAGGTCCTAATGGTGCCGGAAAAACAACAGTCATGAAAATGCTGACAAATCTTACGAAGCCAACGAGTGGAGATATTGAAATCTTTGGTGAGAAATTAAATGACCGCTCATACGAAGTGCTGAAAAGGATGGGGACGATTATTGAATACCCAATTTTTTATGAAAATTTAACGGCAAAGGAAACTTTAGAATTACATTGCGAATATATGGGCTATTATGACAAGAAAGAAATTGCGCATGTTCTTGATTTAGTAAAACTAACAAACACGGAAAATAAACGTGTAAAAGACTTTTCCCTTGGAATGAAACAACGCTTGGGTATTGCACGTGCAATTATTACGAAGCCGGAACTACTTATTTTAGATGAACCGATTAATGGGCTAGATCCAGTCGGTATTAAAGAGCTTCGAGAGTTATTCAAGATGCTTTGTAAAGAGTATGGCATTACCATTATGATTTCTAGCCACATTTTGGGTGAAATTGAACAGTTGGCAGATACAGTTGGAGTTATTAAGGATGGGAGATTAATGAAGGAAGTATCTATGGACGCTGTCAATCGTAGTCAGTCAAATTATATAGAATTGATTGTTAATGATGGGAAAAAGGCTGCCTTTATTTTAGAAAGTAAATTAAATATTACTAATTTCAAACTAGTGGATGACAATTGTATTCGAATTTATGAATTGACGGCTTCGCAAAAGGTGCTATCTAAAACATTGATTGAGCATGATCTTGAAATTGAGGGCATTAGCAAAAAAACAAGCTCATTAGAGGATTATTTCTTGAAGTTAATCAATGGAGGTGTCACTAGTGCTTAATTTAATGCATTTAGAAATGAAAAAATATCATATTGGTTCATATATAAAACGAGCTGTCTTCGCAAATTTTGTAATACTAACTGTTATATTTATGCTTATATTTATCACTAAAGTAGAAGGTGATGTAGATTTTAGAACTTATCAGACGGCATTAGGCATGATAGATTCATTTGTAAGAGCAGTATTTATTATTTTTGCTAGTGTGTTAATCGCCAAGTTTATTATTGGAGAATTTAAATATAAAACGATCACTGTAGCCTTTATGTACCCGATCAATAGAAAAAAACTAATTGCTTCAAAGCTAGCCATAGTTGTTCTTTTTACCTTTAGTGCAATTGTTTTATCTACTATATTTGTCACAGCCATTTTTTGTGCTGTTAGTGAGAGTTTTCAATTGCTCCCAGATACGTTATCGGTATCTATCATCATACAACGAATTCCCGCTGTGATCATGAATGCAGTTTCAGCATCATGCATCGCTTTAATACCATTGTATTTCGGTATGAGAAAATACTCTATTCCGGCAACGATTGTATCATCTATATTAATTGTATCAGTCGTATCATCAAATTCGGGTAGCTTCACCTTATATGATATTATTTTTATACCTATCACTTTAGCGATTATCGGTATAAGCGTGGCCTACTTATCATTTCGGAACATTGAGAAGATAGATATTTAAGGGTAAAAAAATAGCGCATTGTAGTAGGTGTGAAAATTGCTGAAACGTATGCCATATATTAGTTGATCTTCTTTACGACTGGGCGACTCCTTGGGGATTAGCGATAGAGGAACGAAGGCTAAAAGCATCACATCCTGTGATAACGCCTTCGTGACCGCCCCGACGCCCCCAGGAAGCTCTGCTCTGCGCGAAAGCGAAGCGTCAGCGGCAAAGCGCCCAGTCGGAACGAAAATCAATCACACGTAATGGAGTAAGTCTTTTACATGTAGAAATGCCAGCCACAAAACCAAATTTGAGGTTTTGTGGCTGGCATTTTTTTAACCAAATATTGTTTGCCATAATAAATAAACATTTAAAGTAACTACAATCACCACGACGATCCATCCTAATATAGTTGTAATACGATGGTTGACTAGACTTCCCATGATGTCACGCTTACTTGTAAACAGTACAAGTGGTACAAGAGCAAATGCGATACCAAAGGATAGAATAACCTGACTTAGGACAAGCGCATAAGTCGCATTCACACCGGATGCAATGATAACTAGAGGAGGTAACATTGTAACAGCTCGGCGTAAATAGAGCGGTATTTTTTTTCTAATAAAGCCCTGCATCACAACGTCACCTGCAAGTGTACCGACTGAAGAACTAGCAAGACCTGCAATGAGAAGGCCAAGACCAAAGGACACTGCCGCCATTGGACCAAGCGCCTCTTTTAAACCGTTATAAGCGATATCTAAATCTTCAACTACTACGCCTTGTGTATGGAATACTGCCGCAGCAATAACAAGCATACTCATATTGATGGCACCGGCAATAATCATCGCAATAATAATATCAATAAACTCAAAACGGAAAATCCGTTTTTTCTCTTTATCATTTCGGCCAACGATGCGATTTTGGGTTAACGAAGAATGCAAGTAAATAGCGTGTGGCATGACAGTTGCCCCTAAAATACCCGTTGCGAGTAAAATAGAATCTACGCCCTCAAAGCGCGGTGTGAACATGCCCATTGTTGCTTCGCCCCAATTTGGCTGTGCTAAAAATGTTTGGAATGCAAATGCTAATACGACGATAAGCACCATGCCGGAAATGCCTGCTTCAAATGCTCTAAAGCCTCTGCGTTGCAATTCTAAAATAGCAAATGAGCCAACTGCTGTAATAAGCGCTGCAGGCAGCATTGGAATATTGAATAACAAGTATAGCCCTAATGCAGCACCAATAAATTCAGCAAGGTCTGTTGCAATAATGACCAATTCAGCCTGGATCCATAAAAAGATAGACGTTTTTTTAGAAAAATGTTCACGTGATACTTCGGGTAAATTTTTACCTGTAGCAATACCAAGCTTTGCTGACAAGGATTGAATTAACACTGCCATTAAATTAGAAAAAGCGATTACCCAAAGCAATAAATAGCCATATTGTGAACCTGCTGTAATATTTGTTGCGAAGTTGCCTGGATCAATATAGGCAACTGCTGCGATGAAGGCTGGACCAAGAAACGGTAAGATTCGTCGCCAACCTGTTATATCTCCATCTAAAACTGCCTCAGCAGACGATTTTGTCATTCGTTTGTAAACCATGTTGTTCCCTCATTTCAAAAAGTATCATCAATGAAATAAAGTTTCCTAGAGGAAAACGATATACTACTATTCTATAGCTTTAGGAAAAAAATGTGAAGATTTTTGCCCATTATTATTTTTTGCTCAGTAATGTAGTTAAAGTATGCACAAATTAAATATGGAGTATTAAAAAATGTGTCACTCGACATGGTTTTAGGATGTGGATTTTTAAACTTAGAATACTGCTGTGCTGAGATCGTGTTTGTTGTCGAGCTTAATTTATTGTTCTTCTCATCATTTTCTAATTAGACTTCCACCTTTAGTATCGTTTACGATGAAAAGAAAATGATGAGGACTGATTCGACATGACCAATCGAATTTTAATAATAGAGGATGAAGAGAATATCGCAAGAGTTCTACAGTTAGAGCTTCAATTTGAGGGTTATAAAGCTGATATGGCACATACAGGGACAGATGGTTTGCTTAAATATCGTGAGCAACAATGGGATTTAATCTTACTGGATGTGATGTTACCCGAGATGAGCGGGATTGATGTACTAAAACGGATTCGTGCAACAGAATCACAGACACCTGTAATTATGCTAACTGCAAAGAGTGAAGTGGAAGATAAGGTAAAGGGTCTGGATCTTGGAGCAAATGATTATATAACGAAGCCGTTTGATATTGAAGAATTACTTGCTCGCATTCGGACTGCTTTAAGATTCTCTCAAAAAGGAAATCTACAACAAGCCGAGCCGACATTTGGGCAATTGTCTATTAATGAACAGACACGCGAGGTAATTTATTATGGAAAAGAACTTCAATTGACACCCCGTGAATATGATTTGCTTTTATATTTACTAAAGCATCCAAAGCAAGTACTGGCTAGGGAGCAAATTTTAGAGGCTGTATGGGGTTATGACTATTACGGTGATACGAATGTTGTGGATGTTTATATCCGCTATGTACGACAAAAGCTTGAAGCTGCTAACGATACACCAATTATCCAAACGGTGCGTGGTGTAGGGTATGTGCTAAAGGAGCACAAACATGAGACTTAAAACAAAAATTCATCTGCTAACAACATTATTAATGCTGGTTTTATTAGTAGCTACAAATAGTGGTATTTACTTTTTGTATGAGAAGATTGCTTATAATACCGAATATAAACAGCTCCAAGCACGAGCAAATGAACTAAGCTCGACATTAAGTCAGTTAAACGAGCAAACCGACTTACAACAAGTCTTAAGAGCTTATATGCCAACAGATGGCGCAGTCTATATTGATGATGGACAGAACTTAAAAATGAAAGTTCAGGCTACGCTAGAGATGCCTGATGTTCCGTACATTACCTTTACAATGCCGGCTATTTGGATGGACGGAACAGTTGTCCAAATAAAATTAAAACAGTCAATGGAAGAAGTGGCGAGCACATTAGGTTTGCTAAAAGCGATATTGGTGGTCGTATCAATCGTTGCGACAATACCTATATTTTTAGCGAGTTTAGCGCTCGGTCGCCTTATTTTATTGCCACTCGATCGTTTAAATGAAACGATGCTTAAAAGTGCTACGACGGGTAAGTATGAAAAAATTGAAATACCCGATCAGGGTGGGGACGAGTTAACAAACATTCATCGTACTTTTAACATGATGATGGAGAAGCTTGAGCAGCATTATCAAAAGCAACAGCAATTTGTATCGAATGCTTCCCATGAATTAAAAACGCCCATTACTGTAATTGAAAGCTATGCAAAATTGCTATTACGTAGAGGCTTTGAAAATAAAGAGGTAGCACAGGAATCACTACAAGCCATTGTGAATGAATCAGCGCGTATGCATGAAATGGTGTTGCAATTACTTGAGCTAGCCAAAAATAACGAGCATTTTGAAGTACATTGCATGCAGATAGAGCTTAACCCCTTTTTAAAGAAGATTGCTTTACAAATGCAACAAGCTTATCATCGCTCATTCATTGTCGAGGATAAAATGCCAAATGCTATTTATAGTGACGAAAAAATGTTGAGGCAACTGCTGTTCATTTTACTTGATAATGCCCGTAAATATAGTGAGGATGAAGTCCTCATACACGCTAAAGAAACTACTACTCATGTTCTTATTACGATTCAAGATTTTGGAGCGGGGATTCCAAATGAGCATATTACCCATTTATTTGAACGTTTTTATCGTGTGAATGAGGACCGTAATCGTAAAACTGGAGGGTCTGGCTTAGGGTTGGCTATTGCTCATGAGCTTGCAGGGCAATTGGGCATTGCGATCGATGTTGAAAGTACACTTGGTGAGGGCTCAAGCTTTACATTACGAGTACCAAAGGAGGGGCAACAATGAAAAAATGGCTATCGATAATTGTTGCCATCATCATTCTTTGTAGTGTAACACTATGGTATGCTCAAAATCGCTTTTTTCATGCCGAGCCTCTAAGTGAAGCAGAGGCCATTGACCATATTGAAACAATCTACAACGGTCATGTAACAAAGGCTAAAAAGCAAGGAAACGACTATGAAATAATATTTACGCGAGATAGAGCCACTTACACAGCGATACTAAATCCTACTACTCAACAAATTAAAGCGTTAAAACTGATGGAGGCAGAAAGTAAATTATTGTTAACAGAATCGCAAATACGTCAATTTGTTAAAAAAGAATATGGGCGTGTAGAAAGTGTTAAGTTAACAGACCGTGTTTACACCGTAAGAGTTGAAAAAGAGGATAGGCAAAAAGAGTTGGCCCTCGATGCTTTTACAGGTGAGGTGTTATCTGAAAAAAATGTTCAACCAATTGAGCGACCTGAAGAAGAAAAAATCATTTCTGAACCGCAAGCAATAAAGATTGCCCTCCAACAACTAAATGGAGAAGTGGATTCAGTTGATTATGAGGAAACAGCGGATGGTGGCTACTATTTAGTTGAAATTGAAACGAAAGATGACGAAGCTGTTTTTCAAATACATGCAGTCTCAGGAAAAGTTATGTCCGTTACTTGGGATGACGATCATTAAGGCCTTCTCATGAAATTCTAATGTTTCTCTTATCGTCCTTTCATCTTTGCTTGATAAACTAAAAATAGTTGAAGCGAAACTTCGTTCAGAGGGGCTTTCTTCATCTTCGAAGATAAGGGGAACACAAGCTATTACACCATGGTGCAGCTTGTGTGACCAACATCTGTTGCTCTGAACCAACCGGACATTTACTGGATCTTACTTCCAGTTATGTGCGGGATAAAACAAAGGAGAGATGGACATATGAACATGAAAAAAATGATTTTAATCCCAGCGTTAGTCGGTGCACTTGGTGTTGGGGCTGTTATTGGCTCAACAACATTATTAACAGGTAATGCTCAAGAGAAGAAGATCGTAACAATGCAGGAAATTGAGAAAAAGGCGCTAGCGGTTGTCAATGGAACGGTAGCTGATATTGAGTTAGACCAGAATCGTTATCGTTCTGTCTATGAGGTAGAAGTTCATACAGATACAGAAGAATATGACTTGAAATTTGATGCCTATACAGGGAAGCTGCTAAAGCAAAAGAAGGAACGCCGAGATGACGATGATCTGGATGTTCATGTAACTGCTGCCACTCCAACAACTAAAATCACAAAAGAGCAGGCTATTGAAAAGGCATTAACGAAAGCAAATGGCACAGTGACTAAAATTAAGCTTGATGATGGTATTTATGAAATCGAAATTAAAAAGGGTCAGTATGAATACGAAGTTGATGTTGATGCATCTACAGGAGAAATTGTAAGCTTCGAACAAGATAAGGAAGACTAATATGCTAAAGCTATCTTAAAAGTAGAGGAATACTTTTAAGATAGCTTTTTATGTTATTGCTATTACGAGCGGCACAATGTAGGTAAATAAACTATCGATATGTCTATGTTTTTACCACCTGACAATGAAATATTTTCTTCTTTACTTTTTTTAATTACAGGCGTAATATGACATCATTATAAAAGTTTCAAATTTCTAAATCGCTGAAGCAATTAGACGCGGGGGAACCAATTTTTACGGATTACATAAGTAATCCTTGGGGTGAATCTCTTCATTTTTGAAGGGTAGGGCTACTCAGGCCCGAATCCGACAGCTAACCTCGTAAGCGTTAAGAGCAGAAAAGTGGAGCTTGGCAGACGAATGAGCGTCTACAAGTCTTGTTTAGTGATGACTTGTAGGCTTTTTTTGTCTTCATTCTAAAAATGAAACAAGGCCCCAGTGAACGGCACAAAACCGATTATGCTAAAGTGTAATCGATTTAGAAATGCGAAACACATTCTATGAAACTAGAAGGTGTTGAATATGAAATTCTCATTAAAGCGTTATATTATCGGTAAACCATTGAGATCTGAAGCGTTAGGAGAACAAAAGCTTAGTAAAACAAAAGCACTAGCCATACTATCGTCCGATGCGTTGTCATCAGTGGCGTATGGACCTGAGCAAATTTTAATCGTACTTATGGCAGTAAGTACTGTTGCCTTTTGGTACTCTCTACCGATTGCTGCTGGGGTAGTTGTGTTACTGACTGCACTTATTTTCTCGTATCGTCAGGTTATTTTCGCGTATCCACATGGTGGTGGTGCTTATGTAGTTTCTCGGGAAAATTTAGGTGTTAATGCTGGTCTAGTCGCTGGTGGGTCATTGCTTGTCGATTATATTTTAACAGTTGCGGTAAGTGTATCGGCTGGAACGGATGCCATTACTTCGGCTTTTCCAAGTTTGCATCCCTATAATGTGATAATCGCTGTGTTTTTTGTTATCTGTTTAACGCTTTTGAACCTACGTGGTGTCACAGAATCTGCATCCATTTTAGCGTATCCCGTTTATTTGTTTGTAGTAGTGATGCTGGTGTTAATCGGAGTAGGGATTTTTAACGTAATGACAGGGCAAGTTCCAGCAGAGTTGCATCCGAAGGTCGGTACACCAGTTGCGGGTATCAGTCTATTTATATTATTAAAGGCATTTGCATCCGGAAGTTCAGCTTTGACTGGTGTTGAAGCAATCTCGAATGCTATTCCTAATTTTAGAGACCCAGCGCCGAAAAATGCGTCTAAAACATTATTAGCTATGGGTGGTATTTTAGCTGTTTTATTTATTGGTATTGTGAGCTTAGCTTATTTTTATGGAGTTGCTCCCAATGCGAAAGAAACGGTTGTTTCGCAAATTGCCGAGGCAAGTGTAGGTCGTCATATCTTTTATTATATAGTGCAAGGAACAACAGCAATGATATTAGTACTTGCTGCAAATACGGGTTATTCAGCGTTTCCTTTATTAGCTGTCAATTTATCGAAGGACGGCTTTATCCCAAGAATATTCCAGATTCGTGGGGATCGACTTGGTTATTCAAATGGCATCATAATGCTTGGCTTAGCGGCCATTGTTTTAATCATTTTATTTGATGGAACAACAGAGCATTTGATTCCACTATATGCAGTTGGTGTTTTTATTCCGTTTACTTTAGCGCAGGCTGGAATGATGCGAAAATGGTGGCGTGAAAAGCCAAAAGGTTGGGTGGGCAAATTTTCAATCAATACGATTGGAGCGGTCATTTCCTTCGTTGTAGCGATGATGTTTTTTGTGACAAAATTGCCTCAAGTATGGCCAGTGTTTATCTTTTTACCAATTATTATTTGGACGTTTCACCGGATTAAGCAGCATTACCAAACAGTTGGTGAACAACTAAGATTAGATCATGAGGAATTACCGAATGTAGAGGGGAATGTCTTCATTGTACCTGTCGCTGGTATTACGAAAGTAGTCGAAAACACATTGCATTACGTGCAGTCATTAAATGTTGATAAAGTTATCGCCTTTTATGTTGCATTCGATCAAGCGGATGCAAAAGCGTTTGAAGAGAAGTGGAAAGCTTGGCAGCCAAATGTACGGCTTGTCACATACTATTCACCATATCGAAGTATTACACAGCCGTTAATGAAATTTATTGATAAAGTTGAACATCAATGTGCGAAAACAGGCCATCAAGTAACAGTCATCATTCCACAGTTTTTACCGAAAAAAGGATGGCATCATATGTTACACAATCAATCGAGTCTATTAATTCGCACGTCGCTGTTATTTCACAAAAATATCGTTATTATGACTGTGCCCTTCCATTTATCAAAATAATGACTAGCAAGCTCGAAAATTGTCTGATATAATCATTACGTTGATTGTAAAACACGAACGTTTGCAATTGAAAGTTAGTAAAATAATAGTAAATTCCGAAAAAACAGACTTTATTCAGTGTAAGATACAAGCACATACCGAATAAAGTGCCATTTTTGGAAATAATGCCAAGGTATAATTGAATAATATTTCACTCATATAATAGCGAGAATAAGGCTCGCAAGTCTCTACCGATTTTCCGTAAAAAAATCGACTATGGGTAGCAATGCTTTAGAAGACTTTATTTAAGATGTTTTCTATTCGTTTCGACGTTTTTACGCTGAATGCTTTGCTCCACTCGTAGATGACTGGAATCAAAGTATTCAGCGTTTTTTGTTATTTGGAATGAGTATTTCTTCTATAATAACGCCTTTGTGACAATGGCATCGTGTTACTGACACTGCGTTAGCACGGCGCTTTCGGTTATTTGCTCATAAAAATTTATTACTATAAGAAAGAAGGATATAAGGGAAATGAAGTTATTACACGACAAAATTGTGCAAGAAGGTAAAGTTCTGTCTTCATCTGTATTAAAAGTAGACTCGTTTTTAAACCACCAAATTGACCCAATGCTTATGAAAGAAATTGGTCATGAGTTTGCGACTCGATTCTCTGATCAAGTGATTACAAAAATATTAACGATCGAATCTTCAGGTATCGCACCATCTGTTATGCTAGGGCTTGAAATCGGTGCTCCTGTAGTGTTTGCACGTAAACGTAAATCATTAACACTATCAGATAATCTTTATAATTCAAAAGTACATTCTTTCACAAAAAATGAAACAAATGATATTTCAGTATCACGTAGTTTCTTAAATGAAGATGATAATATTCTAATCGTTGACGATTTCTTAGCGAATGGCGAGGCTGTTAAAGGTTTGCTTGATATCGCCGCACAAGCTGGTGCAAATGTTGTGGGCGTAGGTATTGTTATTGAAAAAGGCTTCCAAGACGGTGGGAAATTATTACGCCAGCAAGGGGTTCGCGTGGAATCATTAGCAATTGTAGATTCTCTTGAGGATGGCAAAGTAACATTTGCTCCGGAGGCTAATGCGTAATGAATACCGTTAAATCGACGACGCTAGCTATTCAACATTTACTTGCGATGTATGCAGGTGCCATTTTAGTGCCACTGATTATCGGTGGGGCGATTGGCTTTGATTCAACACAAATGACGTATTTAGTAGCGATTGACATTATGATGTGTGGGGTCGCAACGCTTTTACAAGTGTATTCAGGTAAATTTATCGGTATTGGTTTGCCGGTAGTATTAGGCTGTACATTTACAGCGGTTAGTCCGATTATTGCAATTGGTACTAATCCTGAACAAGGTATTACTGATATTTATGGATCTATTATTGCATCAGGTGTAATCATCATGATTATTGCAGGCTTTTTTGGTAAGTTAGTAAAGTTCTTCCCGCCAGTTGTTACAGGCTCGGTCGTGTCGATTATCGGTATCTCTTTATTACCAGTAGCTTTAAATAATATGGCAGGTGGACAAGGTGCAGAAGATTTTGCATCGGGTTCGAATGTAACTTTAGCATTTATTACATTAGTCATTATTTTAGTCGTTTATCGTTTTTCTACGGGCTTCATTCGTGCAATTTCCATTTTAGTTGGATTAGTTGCGGGGACAATCCTAGGCGTATTTATGGATATGGTTGATTTTAGCCCAGTTTCAGATGCTGACGTATTACACATGGTGCAGCCATTTTACTTCGGGATGCCAACATTTAATGCATCTGCGATTATTACAATGACGCTTGTAGGAATGGTTTCTTTAGTAGAATCAACAGGGGTTTATTTTGCACTAAGTGATATTTGTAAGAAAAAATTAGATTCAAAAGATTTAGCACGTGGGTATCGTTCTGAAGGTTTTGCTTCTGTGATCGGCGGTATTTTCAACGCTTTCCCATATACAACGTTCTCACAAAACGTGGGACTTACGCGTATGTCAGGCGTCAAAGATCGTAAAGTCATTTACATTACAGGTGGTTTACTAGTAGCACTTGGCTTCCTACCAAAAATCGCAGCATTAACAACGATCATTCCAACACCAGTACTTGGTGCGGCAATGCTTGCGATGTTCGGTATGGTTATTACGCAAGGTATGGGCATGCTAGTACCTGTTATGAATGAATCAGCGGAAAACGCCATGATTGCTGCTATTGCAGTCAGCTTAGGTGTCGGCGTATCGGTTGTTCCGGGAATTTTCGAATCGCTGCCAGAAAGCGTTTCTCTTCTAACATCTAACGGTATCGTCTGTGGTTCTGTCACAGCGATTATTCTTAATATTTTATTCAACATGATTGGGCCAAAGCATAAGGAAGACCCGATGCATGGGGAAGTTTAAAATTTAATAACATACATCTAAATACCCTATGTATTTCGATGAAAAGAACGTTGTCACCTCCATTTATCTATTGATGTAGATTAAAGGAGGTGACATTTTTTTATGCGGAAACAAGGCTGTTTCTACAGCAAGACTTCTTCATGGAACAAGTCACCCCTGATGGAATTGCTTTTTAGCTGTAAAAACAGTAAATACAATATTTGTAACGAAGAAATATAAAAAACTAAAAATGCTCAACAGTATAAGCGTGGCTGCCTCTAAATTAAAATCATCCTCTGTATTAAACTCATCACCTGTGCCTAAAGAAAAAATGGTTAATAATACAATGTATGGTAAAACGATTAAAGTACTTAAACATAACGCAATGGCATTGACCACTAGAATCGAGGTTTTCCACATTTTAATATTATTCAACGTTTTCTTTGATAAGAAAATAATATTAATTATATATAACAGTGTTACTAAGGTAAAAGGTAATATACATATTAATAAGTAGAATGACATTCCAAGCACCTCGCTCTTAAACTATTTTATTTGATTTCAATTAACTAGCTTAGTGTAATTTTACACCATTTATGTCGTTTGTCAATGCACTATCTTTTAAACTGCCTTTTTATGACATACAGTATAATAGAAGGGGATTTAAATGAATGCGTTTTTAATTGGAAGCAAACAAGGATTTATCCGGATAGAAATCATTGAGGTTTTTGGATTTCCGAATGAAACTAGTTATTTGGGTGGGTACGAAGTTAAAGGGAAAATTGATATAAAAAGTGGTAACTATTTTGTAAAAGACGCAGAATTATGGTTTTCAACTTGTCAGATCTAATCGATTGGGGCAGATTACTATAGAAGGGTATTTCCAAGAGTTTTTTAGTGAAGAAAATAAACTGCATTTTGAATTTGAAAGTGAACAAAGCTATTTGTTATCTTCGTTTGAAGAATTAAGAAAGATAGTTTCCCATTATGGCGGTTTAGAAGGTAAAAGGAGATAGTGGTGTCTTATTGTACGTACAGGGGCGAAAAAACTGTGGTAAAAATTGGTTGTTGAAATACAGATGGATGTGGAATAATATGAACCATATGGAAAGGATGGTTATAAATGAATTTAAAAACTGCTAAAGAAGTTATTGAAGAACTACAAGTAACCATGGAGTCACATATGTCTTCAGAAGAAAAAATGAAATTGGAAGTTTGGTTAAAAGAGTATTACATAGATGAACTAATAAAGAAGAAAGTACCGATGAATTCGGATTGCTAGTCATGTAAATGAGGCACTTCTTTTTCGGAGTTGTCCTTTTGGTTCTGTCACGCGATTATCCGCAACATTTTGTTCAACATGATTGGGCAAAGCATAAGGAAGACCTGATGAATAGGAAAGCATAAAGGTTTTCAATAAAAAACAAGATGTCATCTACTTCTATAGTAGGTGGCATTTTTTATGAGACTAGATGTTTAATTTTTAATTAGTAGGGAATCTATAAAATAGAAACATATCACTAGAATGTAATTCGGTATATCGACATACATTTATAGATATAAAACTACTTTTTGAAAGGTCTCTTACAAAATGCAAAGTATATTTTTGATTGTATTACTTCAATTAGTTTATGTGCCTTTTTTAACGTTACGTACAATATTTTTAGTGAAGAACATTACGTTCCTTGCTGCCATATTCGGTATGCTGGAAATGTTAGTGTATGTATTCGGCCTTTCTCTTGTCTTTAATGGAGACCAAAGTATTTTAGCGATGGTTGTTTATGCCGCTGGTTTTGGTTTAGGTATTTTTCTAGGTGCTAAAATTGAGCGGAAGCTGGCGATTGGCTATGTCTATGCGACAATCAATACGCAAAGTAAGAACGAAGAGCTCGTGAATTTTCTCCGTAATGAAGGCTTTGCTGTGACGATTTATATTGGTGAAGGGAGAGATAGTAATCGCTATAAATATGAAATATTAACAAAGAGAAATCGTGAGACAGAATTGTTCCAAATTGTGGAGCATTATGAACCAAATGCTTTTATTATTTCTTATGAGCCAAAATCATTTAAAGGTGGATTTTTACTGAAACGAATGAAGGCAAAAAATAAATAGTCTTTTCCAAGCTCTCTGTGTATATGCAGAAGGGCTTTTTTTGGTTCATCACCAAAAGTTGTGGATGACTTTGTTAAAACGTCTATTAGGTAAATAAGTGGATCTTCGTTACGACTGGGCGACTCCTTGGGGATCAGCAATAGAGGAACGAAGGCTAAATGCATCACGTCCTGTGATAATGCCTTCGTGACCAACAACAAACGTTTTATCTGCGCGAAAGCGAAGCGACAGCGGCAAACGTTTTATCTGCGCGAAAGCGGCAAGTCGAAACGGAAATCAACCACACGTTTTGGTGACGAACCATTTTTTGTATTCACACAATTTATAGAGGAATTTAGCGACTGAGCTCGATAAAAAATATTAATACGATTACACCGACTGACGTGAACAATAACATGTTCAAATCGATTCTTTCATACTATAAAAACATGCAAGTCTCGAAGGGGTGTTGTATGTATTTTTTTACGAAAGGCTTAGTCATTCTTATAGGAAGTGTCGCGATATCATTAGGGATTAATCTATTCTTAACGCCCTATCAAATTTTAGATGGGGGTGTTGTAGGGATAGCGCTTATTTTACATTATTTATATAACCTTAAAATAGGTTTAATGATTATCATTATTAGCATCCCTATTTTTATTATTTCTTGGTATAAATATAGAGCGTATTTTTACAATAGTATACATGGATTATTAGCATCTTCTCTTAGTATTGATTTGCTAAAATCTGTTCGGAATTTTATTCAAGTAGATGCCCTCTATAGCGCCATTTTTGGAGGGGTACTTATGGGCTTTGGTGTAGGTTTGATGCTTAGATTTCAGACAAGCACTGGTGGTACAGATTTGATTGCACAATTTTTAAGTGAAAAGACTGGAGTTAACGTCGGAATCCTTATTTTTATAATCGATTCCATAGTCATTGTCGTAGGGGGATTGCTTTTATCTACTAGTACATTATGGCTTTCCATTATTACAATTTTAGTCGTAGGGATTACTACAAGTATCATGACTAGTCGTGTTTAATAAAAAAATAGCTTCAGTAGCACTGAAACTATTTTGAAATTCGTTATCGTGAGCTCTTCATCATTCGTTTTTTCGGATGAGCAGGCTTTACTTCTGCTATTAATATGGCGAGTAAAATCATGACAGCCCCTATGACCATACGGCTTGTTAATACCTCATGTAAGAATATAACGGATAGCACCATGCCGAAGAAGGATTCTGTAGATAGGATAATAGCTGCCTTTGTAGCAGACGTATATTGATTCGCCACATTTTGAAAAAGATAGGCAAGAGTCGTTGAAAAAATGGCTAAATAAATAATCGAATAAATGGCTTCTTTTTCAAGAGTACTTGGGATATCGCCTAGAACGACAATGACCAAAACACCTAAAAATGATGCTGTGAGAAATTGAATAATCGTAAGGGTAATGGCATCTTCTTTTTGGACAAATAGGTTTGTACAAAAAATATCAAAGGCAAAGGCGACAGCGCAAGCTAAGGAAAGCGCATCTCCGATATTCATTGTTAGTGAGCCTTTTAGAGATAGAAAACCGATACCGACAATAGCTATTATTGAACCGATAATTTCATAGCCATCTATACGACGCTTGTAAACCGCAAACGCAATTAATGGAACAATAATGACATTGACAGCAGTTAAAAATGCATTTTTAGATGGTGTTGTATATTGAAGCCCTACTGTTTGAAGGGCGAAGGCAATATACAAAATGGTCCCTAATAAAATACCTTTCCAGATAACAGATTTAGAAGCTTTTTTTAATCTAGATCCAAATAAGACTGTCAGTATAATCGAGGCTAATAAAAATCTACCTGCCATTACTTGATAGGCTGTTAAATATTCCAATGCAATAGCTGTTATTACAAATCCGCTACCCCAAACGATTGCAGTGACTAATAGCATACCGTCAGCTATGTATTGTTTCATCATTCTCCCTCCTAACTTCAATAGAATAGCATGAGATGGAAGAAAATAGTTTGATTTTAATTCTAAAAATTCAGGCGTTTTTTTGTACTTATTCCAAAGCTGTCATTCGACATTCACTTTGCTGTGTAATAAGTACAATTTAACGGCTGCAGCTATACGCTCATAAAAAACATAATCATTTTCTAAAGGTGCTACTAGCTGACGTATTTTAGACATGCGATAACGGATTGTGTTTGGATGGCAGAAATGAGCAACGGCTACTTCTTTAATATTTCCTTTTTTTACAACATAGGTGATTGCTGTTTTCATTAAATCCGGATCAATCTTTTCCTCAAGTAGGGGACCAAGATAGCTATTTACATAGTCCATAGCAAATGTAGCATCTTTACGATGCAATTCAATTAATAACCAATCGGAAGCGAGGTTCTCATAATGACATATAGAAGCTGATTCAATTTCAGCCATCATACGTGCATAAAAGGCTTCACGAACAGCAATAGGGAATTCTGATTGTGTTATGTGACAACGACTATAGCCAAAGGTCAATGAATTCGTCGAGATGGTGTACATCGTTAACCATTCATTGAGAAGTTTTTCAAATTGAAATTGCTGTGATGAATGGGTCATTACAATAAAGAGACTCTTTTTGTAGGTACAAATCATACCAAATTTCAATAGAGGCTCTAATTGAAAAAGAGAGTGCATCCATTGGCTATTTTCATGGTTTTGCGATTGAATGTTAGCAACAAATACATACTTGTCGAAGGGCTTATTAATTTGCTGTAAAATAGACTTTATTTGTTCATCAGTTACTTCTTCCTCCATGAGACGTCGCATAATCGTATCTAAAAAGAACGAATAATCCTGTGTTTTTGCATAGGCCATCGTTTCTAAAATAATCTTTTCAAAAAATTCATCTCCACCAAATCGTAAGATCGGAAAATTTTGTTCGTCTGCATAGACTAACACTTCTTCTGGTAAATCCTCATAGATGACAGGTTTATAAGCTAAAGCACTTGCCCCCAGCTCAATAAGGCTTTTCACGGCATTCCGTAAATACTCTGGCTTGTGCTTTGCGAATAATAAACTGCTTAACACAACACTATTCGGTGTGAAAATCGCTTCTCTCACCGTTTGAATATCGGGTGAAAATTCAAAGTCTAGAATTTCAACATTTTGAACGGGTTTATGTAAACCGTTACGACCAGCAACGACTGTAAATTCTTTTGTAATAGGCAGTTGTAAAAAGTTCTCTATGTTCATTACAATATCAAGCAACCTTTCCTATGATTGAGCTTCTATTACTTATTATAAAAGTACTTGTCAGTAAAATACTATTAGTATCATGAATGTACAGTGAAATACCTGATAGGGCGATGCGAATCGCTGATAAAACCACTAACCTTTGCTCGACCTGCCTTCTCTACGCCCTAAATTTATACAACTTCAAATGATCAAAAAAGCTTATTTTTATAAGGTGATGCAAGCTATTGAAAAGGAAATCTAGTGCTAGAGACATCTGTTTTTACATGAAATTCACAGTGTTTTTACAATAAAAGCGTACAATAGATCCTAATAACCAATTTAAGAGGTGCGAGAATGGAGTCTGTTGTGAGACAAAGCATAAAAACGAGTAATTTATTTTCTTATTTAAAATATTTCTACGGGCAGCATCAAAACAATACTCTCTATATAAAACGTTTAAAAGCATTGAAGCAAATTATTCAAGACAAGAATTTACATACTTTTTTTCAACCTATCATTGATTTACAGACGAGGCAGACAGTTGGTTTTGAGGCACTAAACCGTCCGGAGCCTTCGAAATTGTTTAATAGCGTCGATCAGTTTTATGAATTTGTTGGGCAAACGGACTGTGTATTTTTATTTGAATGCTTTTGTCGTAATCTTTCATTACAGCGTTTCAAAGAACGACTGCACGAAGAATGGATAAATAGAGATTTTTTAGTATTCGTAAATATACATCCTAATGTGTTACTAGATAAGAACTACCATAGTGGTGAAACCTTGCAGCTATTAAAGGAGCTTGGCATAAAACCACAGCAAGTAGTGTTTGAGCTAACTGAACGTAGTGCAGTGGTAGATTTTGTAGAGTTTGAACGTGTATTATCTCATTATCGATCACAGGGATATCGAATTGCAGTGGATGATGTGGGCTCAGGCTATAATAGCTTGAAAACGCTTATTTACTTAAAGCCAGAATTTATTAAACTAGACCGTTCTTTAATACAATTTATTGATAAAAACAGGGAGCAGCAGCAGCTTGTTACCTTGCTGATGAGATACGCGGAGCAGGCGAAGACGAAAATTATTGCAGAAGGTATTGAACGCCAGGAAGAGCTTCATTATTTACATACTATTGGAATCCACTACGCGCAAGGTTATGCGATAGGGAAACCCGCAAAGGAAATACATTTAGGAAAAATAAGGATGGGTGACCATGAAGATAGGGGAAGTCATAGAAAACGTTCCTTGTATTGATGAATTTGTGAAAAATAAAGATGTGGATTTACTTTTTACAAGCAATCCGTTATTACGTAGTGTTGTTGTTGTTCGAGATGACAAACCAATTGGGCATATTACGCGTACACATTTCTATCAAAAGATTGGTACACGCTATGGCTATAATTTATTTATAGGACGGCATAATCAGCTGATTATTAAAGAAAATCCTTTAATTGTAGATCGCAACATACCTATAACAGAGGTCAGTACATTAGCAATGTCTAGACCTCCAGAGGATTTATATGATGATGTGATTGTAACAAGGGATGACTTATATTACGGTGTAGTAAGTATTCGGGAGCTACTGCTAAAGCTCGTAGACACACAAGTAGCTATTGCTAGCTTTTTAAATCCATTAAGTAGTCTTCCTGGCAATAAATTAATTGATGAAAAGCTAGAGGAAGCATTACAGCTACCACAATTTAGTTTAATATATTTTGATTTAGATCATTTTAAATCATACAATGATACGTACGGTTTTAATAAAGGAGACAAGATTTTACTGTATTTAACAGATGTTTTGAAAAGAAATATAGTGGGAACAGAAGATTTTTTAGGACATATTGGTGGAGATGATTTTGTTGCGATTCTTCCACACTATGAGTCTGCTGTAATCTGTCAAAGAATTATTGATGAGTTTGATGCATCTATTTTAAGCTTTTATGATGTAGAGGATTTAACATACTTACAAGTACAAAATAGAGCTGGTGAATTAGGGCCATTATCTTGTACTACGCTATCCATTGCTGTTATTACTAATCAACATCAGCAATTTGAATCAGTAGACCAATTGTCAGATGCAGTGACACGTGTGAAAAAACAATGTAAAAATATTTCGGGAAGCTGTTACCTCATTAATGACAATACAAAGGAAACCTACTGCGTTCATTAAATGCACGCAGTAGGTTTTTTATCTTTAGAACATTCCTAGTAAGCGCTTCAGCCAGAATCAGTTGAACTCCGCAGTAAGATTGTTGATTACCAAATGGATTGACGTTTGTCATTGTTTCGGTAAAGCCTTTCACAAGTTCAGGTGCAATCGCATTTCAGGGTATATGCTTGTAAAAACCTAACGAAGAACACACAACATACTTGTAACGTTAATATCCGTCACAGGCTGCCATACAGCAGCATATATTTTGTCACCAACTTCGGCATTGTTGACTAAAATATAAAATGAAATAAGAAATTGTAACAGGAATCATAGCTTGAATCCCTTATTTTATAGAAGCATTTACATTTGCTCCGAATGCCTCATAACATCGCCCTTAAATCCAGCGAAGCCTTTGTTTAACTTCTTTCATGCGATTTTCTATGAAAAAGCCTTTTATCTTAATTGCTCAAAAAGGTTTATGTTTAACTAAAATAATTAAATTCGATTTTTAGGGCATAATCAAAAGAGAAAAGTCGTGCATAATAGGAAATTATCAATCTTAATAAAACATACTTGAATTATAGGGATTATAGGTATATAATTCGATTTACATTATAATTAAACTTCTTAGGAGGCTGTCCATTGTCTACATTACAAATTATTCTTAACGTTGCCGTGTTACTCGTGTTCGTTGGAATATTATTTTATATGAATAAAAAGCACGTTAAGTTTTCAAATCGTGTATTTACTGCGCTAGGCTTAGGTATTGTACTTGGTCTTGGATTGCATTTAATATATGGTATTGATTCTGATGTTTTAGCAAAAACAACAAGTTGGTACAATATTATTGGTACTGGCTACGTTAAATTGCTACAAATGGTTGCAATGCCATTAATTTTTATTTCTATCTTAATAGCCTTTACGAAAATGAAGGTTGGTAAAAACTTTGGGAAAATGGCAGCTCTGATTTTAGTCATTTTAATCGGTACAACTGCTGTTTCAGCTGCTGTCGGTATTTTTTCAGCAACAGTGTTTGATTTAGATGCTTCTCATATTATGCAAGGCGCTGCAGAGGAAGAGCGTGGGGCATATTTAGAGGAGAAAACTTCTGGATTAACTGCACCGGATTTACCAACACAAATTATTGAGCTATTCCCAGCAAACCCATTCTTAGATTTAACAGGTGCTCGTTCTACATCAACAATCGCTGTTGTTATTTTTTCAGCGTTTTTAGGTTTTGCTTACTTACGTGTAGCACGTAAAGATGAAGACACAGCAGCGACTATAAAAAAAGGCTTAGATGCAATCTATGCACTAGTAATGGGCGTTGTAACAATTGTCTTACGTTTAACACCATATGGTATTTTAGCAATTATGGCGCGTACAGTTGCAACATCTGATTTCGGAGCAATTTATAATCTAGGTAAGTTTGTTATTGCGTCGTATGTAGCATTATTTATCGTGTTATTAGTACACTTATTAATTCTTACTTTAAGTGGTTTAAATCCATTTACGTATTTAAAAAAATCTGCAGAAACATTATTGTTTGCCTTCACTTCACGTTCAAGTGCAGGTGCCTTACCGATGAACATTAAAACACAAACAGGCCGTCTTGGCGTACCAGAAGGTATTGCGAACTTCTCAGGCTCATTTGGTTTATCTATTGGTCAAAATGGCTGTGCAGGTGTTTATCCTGCAATGCTAGCGATTATGATTGCACCGACAGTTGGTATTAATCCACTTGATCCGATGTTTATCATTACTGTAATTGCAGTAGTAGCAGTCAGCTCATTTGGTGTAGCTGGTGTCGGTGGTGGTGCGACATTCGCAGCCATTCTTGTATTATCAGCACTTGATTTACCAATTGCACTTGCAGGTATATTAATTTCTGTTGAACCATTAATCGACATGGGCCGTACAGCTCTTAATGTAAGTGGTTCAATGACTGCGGGTGTCACAACTGCACGTATTACAAAAGAATTGGACACTGAAATGTACAATGATAAAGAACTAGGTGCTCAAGTGTCGGATTTATAAAAAGTCAATTTCATTACAGAAAATAATTGCCGCTGATGCTTCGCTTTCGCGCAGTTAAAACATATGCCGCTGACGCTTCGCTTTCGCTACAGAAAACATTTGCTGAATGAAGACAAAGAGCTACTCTCAATTGAGAGTAGCTCTTTTTACATCCGAAAAAAGTGGGGTGTTATGTAAGTAACAGCCCACTTTAATGATAAGGAATCTATTCATCTCTTTATATGATTTTTACATAAAAATCTTTACCGTTAATAAGCTCGGTCAGTTCAATGTTGTGATTTGTTTTATAGTAATTATAAATATTACGTGCTAACCCAGAGTGTCCATTTAAATATGTTCCCTTTTTAATCTCTTTGCGTGGATTATGGAAATCAAAATACAAGCGAGAATCGGGACACATTGCATCCAAAATTGCTTGAAATTCTTGTGCTTCAATATGAAACCCACGTGTATATTTGCATTCTCTGCGGTACGTATCATGAGAAACGTTCACCGGCGACGACTCAAGAACCATTTCGATTTTTTTACTCAAATGTTAGCAGCTCCTTTTTAGAAATTAGCACTGAAGGGTAGAAAAGAAGGTGTGAAAAAGGAATACCATTTTTTATATAAGTTGATTGGAGTGGAGACTGGGCGACTCCTTGCGGATCAGCGATAGAGGAACAAAGGCTAAAAGCATCACATCCTGTGATGACGCCTTCGTGACCAACATCCTGTTACCCCGACGCCTCCAGGAAGCTTTGCTCTGTGCGAAAGCGTAGTGCTAACGTAGCGGCAGCAATTGTTTTATCTGTGCGAAAGCAAAGCGCCCGGTCGGAAAGGAAATCAACCACACGCTATTGTGATGATCCATAAGTTTATGACTAATATAGTTCAATTATATAGTTATCAGAAAATTATATCAATATTTTACCTACCAATCTTGTTGCTGTATTTCTTCTGCTACTACTTGTAAATCATAAGCGGTAATCATTAAAAGTGAATAATCGTGTGTCTCCATATATTTTTCTGCTAGACGTTTCATATACTTCGGGGAGCCTTCGTTTTCTTCGTCATAAATTAGCAGCAGACCATCTGTATTTTGGATAATGAATTTATCTTTTTCGATAAATTGCCATGGCGCCTCGTATGGCTTTTTCGTAACGCTCGTCACAAAGTCTGCTTGTGCTACTAATGCTTGATATTTTTCTTTTTTATGGTCCTGCCAATTTTTCTCCTGCTCTAAAAAAGGAGTGATAATAGAATATTTTAAATGAGGAAAATCCCTTTTTAACATAAGAACAACCTCGGCACCCCATGTTTCGACACCTTGCTGACCACTAATAATGACCCATTCTAAACCTTCGTCTATCAATAGACGAAGATGGTTTTCGAGTGCTTTTTTTATGATGGCAATGCCAGGGTGCTTGTCATTAAAGATGCCTAATTCATGTGGTCTATAGCCAGTAATAATAATTCGCTCTAGCAAAAAAACGCCCCCTAAGCTGTATAGTATGTGTAATCATAGTATACAGTAGGAGGCAGTTGAAAACGAATTTCTATATGTTGTTGTAAAGATGATAGTTAATTGATCTATTAACAGCTCGGAAGGACCGATTAATCAAAACGTGTGAAGGGGAAAGAAAACAGCATTACTTACTGCCTTGCTATATTAAAACGCAAACAGTGTTAAAACTACAGCAACAGCAGTACAGATTCCTAAAAACCACCATGTATCAGTAAAGTCCTCTTTATAGTCGCTATTCATGTAAAGTACTTCCTTTCTGTTTTGTTTTTATCTGTCCGTTCCAAGACCAATTCGTCCATATACGTAGTATGGTTTCGAATGGTCCACGTTTAAATTTCTTGAAATAGGCAAGGCTGAAAACACATTGCAAGCTATACACGACGATTCCAAATAAAATACCGCCAAAAACTCCTAACTTGCCGTATAAGCCTAGACCATATCCATAAAATACTGTTGTACAAATGATGGTTTGCATTAGATAATTGGTTAAAGATAATTTACCGACACTTTCAAAAGCGGGAGCGAGAAGTTGTACAGTGCGAGTTTTATATAGTAAAGCTGCAAGGCAGACATAGCCAACTGCTAATAATTCAGATCCACCTGTCATCAACATGCCAGAAAAATTGCTTTCTATAAAACTTAGACTTTTACAAGCTAGCCCTATTGGCACAAGCAGAGCGCCAAGCTTATACCATTTCTTTTCGTCGTCCATATTCACAAAAGCTTGCTTTTTAGCGAGCCCCATGCCGAAAAGTGTCAATGAAGCGGTAACCATTGGTGCGAGAAAAAGTAAAAAGAAAAAGACTAAGCCTGCATCATCCATGCCTGGGAGTGGAGTATTTGCACGGAAATCATAAATATCTAAGTAACTTCCATTAGCGTATACATGGTCGGCTTTCTCTACATAGGTTGCTAGTTCTTTCTGTTCTTTTTTAGTTTCTTCTACGGAACCAAATGATAAGCTAGTAATAAGTAATAAGAAGATGCTAGCCCAAATAAATAAAGTTTTTGGTTTACGATTAATGAATGGGATTAAAAACAATATCATTAAGCCGTAGGCAAATAGAATATCGCCGTCCCATAAAAGGGTTGAATGTAGTAAACCTAAGGCTATTAACCCAGTTGCACGGCGTAAAATGGACCATCGACTCTTATCTTTTTTTCTACGAATAGACTCTATAAGTTTAATAAGAGAGAAGCCAAATAAAATGGTGAAGATCGGCATAAATGAACCTTCTATAAAGATTTTTACAAAATACAGGGCTCCATTATCGAGAGCGGAAAGATTTTTTAGTTCATCTTTGCCATACATGCCAAATTGGAAAATCAGCAAATTTGCCATTAAGATGCCGAATAAGCTAAACCCACGCATTGTATCTATGAAGGTAACACGTTTAGTTGTCATTGCGTTTTATCTCCTTAATTGGTTATCTTATACATAGTGTAGTTGGTAAAGCTTATGGTGAAATGATGGCTACCTTAAAATATTCTTAAAAGAAGGTGATAGCATGCAAGACGTGTCAATTTTAGTATTAGAGGACGAACGGGCAATTGCAGAAATGATTGAAATTATATTAAGAAAAGAAGGTTTTTTAAACATTACACTCTGCGAAACTGTTCAAGAAGCAAAAAAGAAAATGGAAACGCTAGTGTTTGATTTTTATCTATTAGATATTATGCTTCCGGATGGTAGTGGACTGGATATGGCGAATATGATTCGAGAGCAAAGTGAAGCACCTATATTCTTTTTAACTGCAAAAGGTAGTGATGCAGATAAGCTTCGTGGTTTTATGAATGGCGCAGACGATTATATTACGAAGCCATTTAATCCGCTAGAGCTTGTTGCGAGGGTTAAGGTGCAACTGACAAGATATGTAAAGAAAAAAGATGTGCCAGAAAGTCATATATTTTCATGTAGTCGGTTTACATTCGATATCGATGCAGCAGAGGTAACTGTAAATGGCACAAAGGAAATTATTAGCGGTAGGTTATTTCATCTATTGAAATACTTATGTGAAAATGCGGGGCAAGTATTATCGAAGGAGCAAATTTACGAGCGTGTATGGGGTGACTGTTTGTTTGATGATAATACCGTGATGGTACATATTCGAAAACTCCGTGAAAAAATAGAGAAGAAACCTGGTAAACCAACCTGCATTATTACTGTGAGGGGGATTGGTTATAAGCTTGTTGGAGATGTTCATTCATGAAGCCAGCTAGAAGATTAACTCTTCGTTTTGTGTCTTATTTCATCGTTTTTTATTTACTAATCATTACAGGCTTTATTATAAGTTTGGTGTTTTTCGCAATCTTTATCAATCGTCATGTCGGTGACGATATTCATATAATGTCTTCCTCTGAAATTAAAGATGATGCTGTCGTAGAAAAAGGGGATTCCATTAAGATTGCTGATTATTTAGTGAAGCGAGCAGAGGAGAACTTAGGGCAATTATATTTGTTCAATCGATCGATGGACATTGTTGATTACACGGGAGAAACTTGTGAACTATGTGGAATGCCAGATAACGAAATAATGGCTCTTAAACGGCCGGGAATGCACACATGGGAGATTCCAAAATACCATTTATTATTCCTCCCGGCTTTACCTGTCCAACCGTTTTTTGAGGAAGTAGTTCAGGAGTGGAAGGATAAAGGAGAGATTCCTTCTGAACTGCTCCAGCGTTTACAGGATAAGAAGGTATCGGTTGAAATCTATAATGAGCAGTGGGATCGTGTAGAGGTCATTGGTGAGCGCTATAAAAAACTTCATAAGCCTCAATTGCTCGAAGAAAACTACGATATTTTTGAGTACAAAGAGCTTACGCGAAATGCTTTTTTAGAGGATGGATCAACACTAGTTGTACGTATGCCCAACCCAGTGTATAAGCCGTTTGACGAGCCCTTTAATAAAGCGATGCTTTTATTTATCTCCATCTTCTTTGGTGGACATATTATATTGTTAATAGGAATTATTTTTTTATCGGTTAGCATTTCCCGTCAATTTGTTCGCCCACTTGTTTATGTCATATCTCGAATCGAGCTACTAGCTCAATTCGACTACAGTAAAGTAATAGATAAAAGTATCCATCATCTGAAGACAGGGAAGTTAAAAAGGAAATTTAAATTATTTGAGCCAGTTGATGAATCGATTAATAATTTATCAAAGCGCCTCTCCTCTAATGAAAGACAGATTAAACATGCGGAGCAATTACGTGAGGAATGGATAACAGGCTTATCGCATGACTTAAAGACACCGTTAAGCTCTATTTATGGTTATTCAACAATGCTTGCTTCTGAGGACTATGAGTGGACGAAGGAAGAAATGCGCGTCTTTGCAACTACGATGCAGGAGAAGGCAACGTACATGGATGCCCTTATACGAGACTTAACATATACGTACCAATTAAAAAATAGAGCGATCCAGCTTGAAAAAGTGTTGATACCACTCGCTGTCTGGTTACCTCAATTTGCAGATGAGCAAGTGTCTGTAAAGGTTTATGGTGATGTCATGCTTGAAGCGGACGAGCTTTTATTAAAGCGTATTTTGGATAATCTTATAACCAATGCTAAAAAGTATACGCCTGACGGTACTAAGGTGAACGTAGAAGCGCAAAATATAGGTAAGGAAATTATGCTGACAATTGCCGACCAAGGTCCGGGAATTCCTCAAGAGGAGCTTGATAACCTCTTTGAGCGATATTATCGAGGTACAAATACTACAGACGATACAACGGGTACAGGTCTAGGATTGGCTATTACTAAGCAGTTAATTGATTTGCATGGGGGTACCATTAGGGTCCAATCAGGAGCGGAAGGTACAGTTTTTATATTAAAGTTTAAATGTAAGTAGTAGTTTTTGGTCTCAAAGTTGGGGGCGGTTGTAAAAAATGAATGCAAGTATATAAGTTGATTGGAGTGGAGGCTGGGCGACGCCTTGGGGATCAGCAATAAAGGAACGAAGGCTAAAACCATCACAACCTGTGATAACGCCTTCGTGACCAACATCGTGGTGTTTTCTGTAGCGAAAGCAAAGCGGCAGCTACAAATGTTTTAACTGTGCGAAAGCAAAGCGGCAGCTACAAATGTTTTATCTGTGCGAAAGCGTAGCGACAGCAACAACAAAGCGCCCAGTCGGAACGGAAATCAACTCCACATTATGGAGATGGCTAGTTTTTAATTAAAGAAGTAAAGTAAAGCACTGTTATTTAGGGCAGTACAAGTGATGAAACATTCACCTTGTACTGCCCTTTTTGTGATATTGAACATTGGAGTGTAATTTTTTAGGGGATTACCCCTATATGAACGGCCCTCTCTTAAAACTATTATTAAGGTGTAAAAGTTGTATACGAAAGACAGCATGATAAGGAGGATGCACACATGAAGACTTCTTTTAAAGTAGTCATCGTTGGAGGAGGAACTGCTGGTATTTCAGTAGCGGCACGCTTACTTCGTCAATCTCATTCACTTCAAGGGGAGATTGCCATCATAGATCCTGCGGAAAAACATTACTATCAACCACTCTGGACATTGGTGGGAGGGGGTGCGGCAAATAAGTGGGACTCTGAACGTGAGATGCTTTCTGTTATCCCTGAAGGAGCTGTTTGGTTAAAAGAGGCTGTTAGTAGTTTTGACCCCAGTCAAAACCAGGTAATAA
The DNA here is from genome assembly GCF_040183165.1 of Lysinibacillus zambalensis. Classification (NCBI taxonomy): domain Bacteria; kingdom Bacillati; phylum Bacillota; class Bacilli; order Caryophanales; family Bacillaceae; genus Lysinibacillus; species Lysinibacillus zambalensis. The sequence continues at coordinate 34,229 of NZ_JBEGDG010000023.1, read as the reverse complement.
CACTAGGCGGTACAACATACACGTATGATTTTTTAGTAGTTGCTGGTGGGATAGAAATTAACTGGGGTGCTATTAAAGGGCTGAAAGAGGCATTGGGGACTAAAAGTGTATGTAGTAATTATTCTTTTAAGCATGTGGATTATACGTGGGAAACGATCCGTAATTTTAAAGAAGGGACAGCGTTATTTACACATCCAAACTCTCCGGTAAAATGTGGCGGTGCTCCACAAAAAATTATGCATTTAGCAGAAGACCATTTTAATAGAGTCAATGTTCGTGACAATATTAACGTTATTTTTGGTTCGGCCAATCCAGCGATTTTCGATGTTTTGAAATATCGTGAAGCACTTGAAAAGGTAATAGAACGGAAAAATATTGATGCTCGATTCCGTCGTAATTTAATTGAAATTAAGACTGAAGAAAAAATAGCTATTTTTGAAAATTTAGATACAGGCACATTAGAAGAAATTAAATACGACATGATTCACGTGACACCTTATATGTGTTCACCCGAATTTATACGGACGAGTGCTTTAGCGGACGAATGTGGCTGGGTAGATGTCGACAAGTTTACATTGCAACATAAAAAGTATAGCAATGTGTTTGGAATAGGCGATAACGCTAATCTACCAACATCCAAAACGGGTGCAGCTATACGCAAGCAAGCTCCTGTCGTTGCACAAAATCTTATTGCTTTAATGAGACAACAGCCAATGACGCAAACGTATGACGGCTACTCTTCTTGCCCAATTGTAACAGGCTACAACAAACTGATATTGGCGGAGTTTGATTACAATAAAGAACCTGTTGAATCTATGCCCTTCAACCAGGCGGTGGAAAGATCCAGTATGTATTTCATGAAAAAGGATTTACTACCTGTTATGTATTGGGATGGGATGTTGAAAGGCACTATGTAATTACGAATGAAGGGAGGCGACAAGCATGGCTAATGCTACGGTAAGTATGAGCAAGGAATTATATCAAATAATCGAAATGCTTGAGAAGCCAGAAGTTCGAGACTCTTTACAGCGCTTATTGGAAAAATTACCGAATGTAGAGCAAACGATAGAATCAGCAGAAAATGTTGTGGGTTTTGGAAAAGCAGTACTAACTGATGACAAGACGATAGATAGATACGAGCAATTTGTCTCTACTTATAGTGTAGGCTCAGAAACGATAACAGCTATTGTTCAGCTGATGGAGAAGTTGCCAAAGCTTGTTCAAATCATTCATCAGTTAGAAAACATCATTGATTTTGGTGCAGCGGTACTTCAGGATAAACAAACGACAGAATATACAATGAATAACTTAAAGAGCTATACCGATCCCTATGTCGAAAAAGGTAAGACAGGTATGGAGTTCTTCAAAATGGTACAGCAAAGAGCAGAAGAGAAGCCTCAACATATCAATGTTTTTTCAATTATTAAATGGACGAAAGATCCTTCTGTTCAAAAAACACTTAATTATGTTCAATCTGCACTAGATATTTTAAAAGAAAAAAACTGAATAAAGGGGAGTTTTACACATGTTATTACGATATTTTTACGATGAAAAATTAGCGCACGCTTCTTATGTTGTGGGATGTCAGGCGAAAGGTGAAATGGTCATTGTTGACCCGATGCGTAATATTGAGCCCTATCTTGCATTAGCAGAAAAAGAAAAGATGCAAATTGTTGGTGCGTTAGAAACACATATCCATGCCGATTTTGTAGCGGGGTCTCGTGAGTTAGCAGACCGTGTTGGAACAACGATGTATATTTCCGACGAAGGGGATGCTGATTGGAAGTATCAAAATCTTGAAGGAATTCCTCATCAATTATTAAAAGATGGTGATGAATTTTCTATAGGTAATCTTATTTTCAAAGTCATGCACACACCAGGACATACGCCAGAAAGTATCTCCTTCTTATTAACGGATCGTGGCGGTGTAGCAGATAAGCCGATGGGGATTTTTACAGGTGACTTTGTCTTTGTAGGTGATATTGGACGCCCTGACTTGTTAGAAAAGGCTGCTGGTATTCAGGGTACATCATTATCTGGTGCTAAAGCGATGTTTAAATCATTAGAACGTTTTAAGGCTTTACCAGATTATATGCAGATATGGCCAGCTCATGGAGCGGGTAGCGCTTGTGGTAAAGCATTAGGCGCTGTGCCATCTTCAACAGTTGGGTATGAGAAGCAATTCAACTGGGCTATGCAGTTTGATGATGAACAAAAATTTGTTGACGCATTACTAGATGGTCAGCCGGAACCTCCTTATTATTTCGCTGTTATGAAGCGTGTCAATAAAGTAGGGATAGAACTTCTTAAGAACTTACCACCAGTAAAGGCAGTGTCAAACTATGAAGAGATTACTCAACTTCTTGCGGATGGGAAGCAAGTGATTGATACTAGATCGGCGGAAGATTTCTCACAAGGATTTATCGCAGGTACACTAAATATCCCTTACAATAATTCATTGACCAATTGGGCTGGTTGGTTAGTAGATTATACAAAACCGTTATATTTATTAATTAATCCTTCCCAACTAGATGATATTTTAATAGCATTACGTTCTATCGGTATCGACAATGTTGTTGGTTATGGAGATGTGATGAAAGTATTGGAAGAGGCTACTTCTCTAGACAGTTATGAAAATATAACTCCTTTAGAAGCAAAGTCGTTCATTGAAAGTGAAAAAGTTCATGTGCTTGATGTGCGCAATCAAACAGAATATGATGCAGGGCATATTGAAAATGCTCAACATATTATGGTTGGTACGCTAGCTAGACGTTTAGATGAATTGCAAACTACTAAAAAAATTGTTGTTCAATGCCAAGGTGGTGCTCGTTCTGCAATTGCTGTAAGTGTGCTAAAAGCAAACGGCATTCACGACATTGTAAATTTAACGGGTGGCTATATGGCTTGGCAACAAGAGGTAGTGACTAAATAAATGAGGTTGTTCTAAAAGAAAAATAGCATACTAGTGATCCTAGTCTGCTATTTTTCTTTGCTTATAAGGTTTGGTAAGGCGTTATGAGATTCGTCAATGAAATGCTAAACGGATTTAGACAACATTTTTTCTCGGTAAAAGGGGTTAAAAAATGATTATTGTAAGTTTGAGTATATTCCTTCTTATTATTGGTAGAATTATTTATAAACGGCATATCCCAGTACGTCAAATACAAGAGTGTTTACTACAAGAGTTGAATGTGGGAATGGCTATAGTGGATGTACGTGATTATAATGACTCTTATAAATCACCTACACCAAATGCATTAAATTTACCAATTGCTTATTTAGTACGTCACATGCATGAACTACCAAAAAAACCACTTCATATCATTGCATCAACACAGCTAGAAAAAAATATGAGTGTTCGTATCATTCGGAAAGCAGGGCATGAAGTGAGGAGTTATAGCTTAATAGAAGAAAAAGTATAGGGTCAATTATGCTGAAGTAACAAGTAAACTTAAAGGGAGGCTTCATGCCTTTTTAACTTCTTTCAGCTTAAGTTTCCCACCTCTATAGGTGGGATGAATGCGGTTTTAAGTCACTTTTCAGCGGGCGTCCAAACATCCGAAATATAGGAACTCAGTCTAAAAACGCCACGTCCTGTGGCATTACCGAAATGACCGACATCGTGTCGGCCCTCGTGCAGGCCTAAGCACAAAGCCGATTCCGGACGGAATTATGCCGAGGTATAATTGATCTAGGAGTGTGTTTAGCTTGGAGAAAGAACAGCTGAAAAATAAATATTTACAGCAAATATTTCAATATATTCAAGATGGCATCATCATAATGAATCAAAACCGTGAAATTTTAATGATGAATCCCTCAGCGAAGCGGTTATCGGGATGGGAATTAGGAGATCGAGTGCCCTTTTGTTCATTTTGCGAAAATCGTCAAAAATCTCCAAAAGAACATACATGTTATTTAATAGAGCATAATGAGGTTCCTTATTTTTTATCGAAAATGCCGACGTATCATGGTAGTAAGATAGATGTTGAAATGAGCACGGCACTGATGTATACAGACAGTAACGAGCAAGCATTTCTTCTTGTGTTGCGCGATCAGACCCTTCAGTTAAAGGAAGAAGAGGCTCGGATTTCAAAGCTGATTATTAAAAAGCTGATTGAGGCAAAAGAGGAAGAACATAAAAGGCTTGCGCAAGAATTACATGATGGCGTTGGCCAATCATTATATACAATATCTGTTGCATTGCAGGCGGTTGAATCTTATGTCAAAGACAATGAAAAACTAAATACGTATATCGAAGAAGTACGCAATGAGCTAGAGCAAGTAATGAATGATATTAAATTGTACTCCTATCAGCTTCGCCCCCATAGTATAGATCAGTTAGGGATTACACCTACATTAAGCACCCTTGTCGATTCAGTGCAAAAGGTACATCCTAATATTGCTATATCGTTAGAAACAGATTTTGAAGAACGGTGTCATCCATCTGTAGAAATCAATATTTATCGCGTCGTGCAGGAGGCTTTACACAATATTACTAAATATGCAAAGGCCTCTAAAGTCGTCATTCGACTCGAAAAGAAAGCTACAAATTTATCACTCTATATAGAAGATAATGGCGTAGGGTTTGATTTGCAGTACATGAAAAAAGAAGGGCTTGGTTTAAAGCATATGGAGGAGCGAATTACACTATTAGGGGGATCTTTTAATATTAATTCGGCTCACAATAAAGGTACTAAAATTAGCATTCAAGTACCTAATTGGAAGGATGACTTTAGATGATTCGTGTTTTAGTAGTAGATGATCATGTGCTAATCCGTAAAGGGATTGTACTTTTATTGGAAAATTATAAAGATGTCCAGGTTGTAGGTGAAGCGGGTGATGGAGCGGAAGCAATCTCTCAGGCAATATCATTAAACCCGGATGTCATTTTAATGGACGTATCCATTCCGAATGGGTTAGATGGGTTTACGGCTACTCAAGAGATTCATAAGCAAATGCCTAACGTGAAAATTATTATGTTAACAATGCACAATGAAGTTGCTTATATTCAAAAAGCGATTGCTGTTGAAGCTCATGGCTATATTTTAAAAAATAGTCAAGGTGGAGTTCTCTATGAGGCTATCCGCGCTGTGTATAGTGGCCGTATATATTATAACGTGGGTATTCCACAGGAGCAGCTTAATAAATTGTTTGAACATAAAGGGCATGAAGAACAATGCATTTTAACTGTGCGTGAGCAGGAAATAATGAGGTTAACAGTTCTAGGATATACGAATGTCCAAATTGCTGGGCAACTATATATCAGTAGTAAAACGGTTGAAAATCATAAATCAAATATTATGCAAAAACTCGATTTAAGTAATAAAGCTGAGCTTATTCAGTATGGACTTGCAAATAACTATATGTAACAGCGTATTGTGGTTAGGATCTGGTGCAACATGAGAATTGGGATATATGTCCATTCGGTAACGTGAGGGGTTGATTTACGTTCCGACTAGCGCTTTCTTGGAGCTGCTGAAGTGGCGACTCTTGCGGGATAGATTGAAGCCAAGTCCGCGGGAGGCGCCAACTCGGAGTAAAAATCACCCTTTGTTTATTGATACACATCATTTTATATTTATTTTTGTCAGCAAGTTGGGATCACTCGAATGATGAGTGATCTTTTTTTATTTTTTAAAAATAATTTTCAATATTGTCACAGTGAGTAAAGCTAATAGTGGAAAACCCCTATATGTCTGGAATTACAGTGGGACTATACTGAAGTCACATAAATAAAAGGAGATGCAAGCACAGTGGATATAACATTTATAATTGTGATTTTCCTGATTGGATTCGTTGGATCTTTTGTGTCCGGCATGTTGGGGATAGGCGGTTCAATCATTAAATACCCAATGCTGCTATATATTCCACCACTTTTTGGCTTAGTGGCATTTTCAGCACATGAAGTTTCAGGTATTAGTGCGGTACAAGTGTTTTTTGCTTCGATTGCAGGCGTTTGGGCATATCGAAAGGGTGGCTATCTTAATAAGCCCCTTATTCTTTATATGGGAGGTGCCATTTTAGCTGGTAGCTTTGTCGGGAGCTACGGATCACAGTTTTTATCTGAAAGTGGTGTGAATGTCGTATACGGGATTTTAGCCTTGATTGCAGCTGTGATGATGTTTATTCCTAGGAAACAAATTGATGATAAGCCGATGAAGGAAGTAACCTTCAACAAGCCGTTAGCCGCAATTTTAGCATTTATTGTTGGGATCGGCTCAGGGATTGTTGGTGCTGCAGGTGGTTTCTTGCTTGTTCCGATTATGCTTGTAGTACTCGGGATTCCAACGCGCATGACGATTGCTACTAGTTTAGCTATTACGTTTATCTCATCAATCGGTGGAACAATCGGTAAGTTAATGACAGGACAAGTAGAGTACTATTCCGCAGGTATTATGATAGTGGCAAGTTTACTGGCGGCTCCTCTTGGGGCAAAAGTAGGTGAAAAAATGAATACGAAAATTTTGCAAAGTATTTTAGCCGTACTCATCTTAGCGACAGCGATTAAAATTTGGGTTGATCTATTATGATGAAAAAACAAAGAGTGGTTGTCTATAAATCACATGAAAAAAAGCTAATAATTATAAGTTTTTTAGTAGCGGGGATAATGTTTCTTTCAATTATTGGAAGAATTTTTGGTACCTAGGAGATGAAATGAAATGAATGATTCAGCTGTAATGTGGAGTCGGGCCTTAACAGAGTTAACATTGTCATTCCATATCGTTTACGCAACAATTGGCGTTGGTATACCTTTAATGATCATGATTGCTCAATGGGTTGGATTGAAAAATAATGACGAACACTATTTATTACTTGCGAGAAGATGGGCAAGAGGGTTTGTGATTACTGTGGCAATTGGTGTTGTCACTGGTACTGCGATAGGATTGCAGCTATCACTATTATGGCCAAACTTTATGGAGTTGGCTGGTCAGGTAATCGCATTACCATTGTTTATGGAAACATTCGCATTCTTTGTTGAAGCTATATTCTTAGGGCTTTATTTATATACATGGGATCGATTCAAAAATCCAAAGCGACATCTATTATTATTGGTCCCGGTAGCTATTGGTGCTTCTATGTCGGCCGTTTTTATTACAATTGTGAATGCATTTATGAATGCGCCGCAGGGCTTTGATCTTGTAGATGGAGAGCTTGTAAATATTCAACCAGTACTAGCAATGCTAAATCCTGCAATGCCAACGAAGGTAGCGCATGTATTAGTAACGTCTTATATGACGTCTGCATTTTTATTAGCTTCTATTGCAGCTTATCGTATGCTGCGAGGATCGAAGCATGTGTATCACAAAAAAGCATTACATCTTTTATTGAAACTTGGACTAGTATTTTCGCTAGCAGCACTGATTGTAGGTGATTTTTCCGGGAAGTATTTAGCTGAATATCAACCAGAAAAATTAGCTGCTGCTGAATGGCATTTTGAAACAAAAGAAGATGCTTCGCTTGTGCTATTTGGAGTATTAGATGGGGAAGAGGTGAAATATGCCATCAAAGTACCGTACGCATTGAGTGTATTGGCGCATAATAATCCTTTTGCAGAAGTAAAAGGTTTAGATCAATTTCCTGAGGACGAACAGCCGCCACTCTATATCCATTATTTGTTTGACATCATGGTAGTGATCGGAACTTTACTAATTGTCGTTGCAGCTATTTATGTGCTAGGTAAGTGGCGAGGATGGAAATTTATTTCTTCAAAAAGTTTTAAGAGAATAGTAGTGGCAGGGGGTCCACTATCGCTTATTGCTGTTGAGGCAGGCTGGTGGTTTGCGGAAGTAGGGCGTCAGCCTTGGATACTGCGTGGTTATATGAAAACGGCGGAAGGTGCTACAACAAGTGGCCAAGTCGATACGATGCTAATACTATTTGCGGGGCTGTACATTGTATTAGCGGTAGGAAGTATCATTGTACTTATCCGTATGTTCCGTAACAATCCGATTGAACGTGAAATTGAAGAACATCAGCAAGTGGAAGGATGTGCAGGGCAATGAGCTTAGAAATATTAGGGATTTCAGTACTATGGTTATTTCTATTTGGCTATGTCATTGTTGCGTCCATAGACTTTGGAGCGGGCTTCTTTAATGCGTATAGTGTCTTGATTGGTAAAGACCAAATACTAGCTAATGTTATTAAGCGATATTTATCCCCGGTGTGGGAAATTACAAATGTCTTCCTTGTATTTTTCTTTGTTGGAATGGTAGGTTTCTTTCCTCAAACAGCTTATTATTACGGCACAATTTTGCTAGTGCCAGTCAGTATCTCATTAATATTAATAGCAATTAGAGGGAGTTATTATGCATTTGAATCCTACAGCGAAAAAGGTGGACATATTGGTTATACAATGATGTACGGAATTACTGGTTTATTTATACCTGCATCCCTTTCTATTGTGTTAACGATATCTGAGGGAGGGTTCGTAAAAATTGTCAATGAAGAACCGCATTTACAAATTGCTAAACTTTTCACGAATCCGTTAACTTGGTCTATTGTGCTATTAAGTATAGTGGCAGTTTTGTATATTTCGGCTGTTTTCTTAACATGGTATGGGAAAAGAGCGTGGGATGAACATGCCTCTAATTTAATGAGAAAATATGCTCTCGGTTGGTCTTTACCGCTCGTGATAAGTGTAATAGGGATTATGGTGGAGTTAAAGGTACATGTGCCTGAGCATTATGATAATATGTTAAATCTGTGGTGGCTTTTCGCTATTTCAGGTGTGCTATTTCTTTTAACACTAATTCTTTTATTTAAAAAGAAAAACTATGGCATAGCCGTCTTTTTAATGGTTGCCCAATTTGGCTTTGCATTTTTCGGCTATGGTATTTCGCATTATCCGTATTTACTGTATCCGTATTTGTCGGTCTATGATAGCTTTACAAATGAAACAATGGCGATTGCATTAGTGATAGCGTTTGTTGGAGGATTAGTTCTACTCATCCCTTCGCTATATTTAGTAATGAAATGGTTTGTGTTTGATCGTGATTATGCTTGCGGTAAACATGATCACCATGCGTAGGGGGAATTATAATGAATCAATTTATTATTTTGTATGCACCTTTTCTTGTAGTAGCTATTAGCATTGCGGTTGGCTTTTGGATAGGACCGAAAGATCGTCAAATCAAGTGATAAACCCATTCATCATTGTAATGTGTGGTTGATTTCCGTTCCGACTGGGCGCTTTGTTGTTGCTGTCGCTACGCTTTCGCACAGAGAAAAGCTTCCTGGGGGCGTCCGATGAGCCGCTTCGCTGCAGGGTCTCGGGCCAACACGATGTTGGTCACGAAGGCGTTATCACAGGATGTGATGCTTTTAGCCTTCGTTCCTCTATCGCTAATCCCCAAGGAGTCGCCCAGCCTCCACTCCAACCAACTTACAGGTTGATCAAATTCGAATAATAAAATAACTTAATAGGATAAAAACTTGAAAAAAGGGGCTATATGGAAAGTCGTGAGTGTTTGACTTTCTATATAGCTCCTTTTTTGTTTATGTGGTTATTTTACTTGATGCACCGCTCAGATGGTCGCTCAATTTTTACATAGCGCCACAAGCTATTAGCGATGTCACGTGCCTCTTCTGCGTGTACGGTTCCAACGAATGCTTTACGGAAAGGTGTAAGAAGTGATTCGATAATAAAGAGCTTCGGTTTCTCACGCTGTAATTCCTCTAATAAGAATTCCACGTATTCTAACCCTTCTACTGTTTCGTTCTTAGCTAATCCTTTTTTAAAGCCTGTTAATTGCTCGATGACCGTTTCCTTATCTACTGTTTTAAAATTCGCGACGTTTTGAATCGTATTGATCATTTCCGTACTAATGATGATTTCTTTTGATTCAAGCATAACGGGTATAATTACGCTAATATTGCGTAATGCTACACGTACAATGGCTTCTCGATTTATATATTTATAGTCAGCAATTAAGACTGCGCGTAATGTAAGGTTAATCATACCAAGTGTCTGCACAGCACATTCATAGCTAATGGGACTAATTTCTTCTCCAAAAACTTGTACAAGTCGATTGGCGAGCCACTCTAACTCTTGTAAATAAAAATTTAAAATAATTTTATTCAGTTCTTTATCACGAGAATGGAAAATCGATTCAAAAATCTGAATTAAATTTTGTTCTCGATTGACATACATGAGTACTGCTACTTGCTGTGTTAATACTTCCAAATCAGTAGGATCCTTACTGTAAAGAAGTTCGTGGCGACGATTACTTGCTTCTTCGCGCCCTTCATCTAATATGGCGATTAAGCATTCGTTTTTAGAAGAAAAATGATTGTAAAATGTGCCTTTTGAAATTTTAGCGGAACTAATGATGTCATTAATCGATGCATCTACAATGCCTTTTTCAATAAAAAGAGCACGGGCAGCTGTGATGATTTGTCTTTTTCTTTTGTTCATAACCTCACCTTTTTTAAAATATTATACTCTTATTCTATAGCTAAAACGCCTATATATCAATGTTTTTAAAATTTATAATCTTAATTCTTGAAAAAAGTAGACTGCGAGTATAAAATAAGTTTTATCGAAAAAAACAAGAAAGAATTGAGGGATATAAATGAATAGTGAGCAAACACTGAAAAAGCCCCCCTATGGAATGATTTCAATTTTATTTGTGGGTGCTTTTGTTGCTTTTTTAAATAACACATTGTTAAATGTTGCATTACCAACAATCATGAAAGATTTTGATATAACGTATTCAACAGTACAATGGCTCGCAACAGGTTATATGCTTGTGAGTGGTATTTTGGTACCTGCTTCTGCATTCTTCGTAACACGCTTTAAAAATAGACATTTATTTATTGCAGCGATGTCAGTTTTTACAATCGGTACGGTTATGGCTGGCTTTGCACCTAACTTCGGTACACTTTTAGCAGGTCGTATGGTGCAGGCAGCAGGGGCAGCAAGTATGTCACCACTTCTAATGAATGTAATGCTGATTAGTTTCCCAAAAGAAAAACGCGGGGCAGCAATGGGTATTTTCGGTCTAGTGATGATTTCTGCACCAGCAATCGGCCCTACATTATCAGGATATATTGTTGAGCATCACGATTGGCGTATGCTATTCCAAATGATTATTCCGTTTGCTGTCATTAGCTTATTGTTTGGTATTTGGAAATTAGATAATGTAATGGAGACACGTAAAGTTCATTTAGATGTCCCATCAGTACTATTATCAACAATTGCATTCGGTGGTATTTTATATGGTTTCAGTACGGCAGGGGATAAAGGCTGGTCAAGTCCTTGGGTATATGGCACGATTTCAGTTGGTCTACTTGCTTTAATCATCTTCATATTTAAACAACTACGTATGGATCAGCCTTTGCTAGAATTACGTATTTATAAATATCCAATGTTTGCGTTGGGATCAGCTATCTCGGTTATTGTCTCAATGGCTATGTTCTCTGGGATGATTTTAACACCAGCTTATGTACAATCAATTCGTGGAATTGAACCATTCGAAGCGGGCTTAATGATGCTTCCTGGGGCACTTGTAATGGGGATTATGTCGCCGATTACAGGGAAGCTTTTTGATAAATTTGGACCGCGTCTATTAGCGATTATCGGTTTAACGATTACAACAATTGCGACATTTGGTTTAACAAAGTTAGAGTTAGATTCAAGCTATACATTTATTGTGTCCTTGTACACAATTCGTATGTTTGGTATGTCAATGGTTATGATGCCAATTATGACAAACGGTTTAAACCAATTACCACAAATGATGAACCCACATGGTACTGCTATTAATAATACTTTACAGCAAGTGGCAGGGGCGATTGGTAGTGCTGTGATGGTAACGTTCATGAATAACCGTACAAAAGTAAAAGTCGAAGAATTAATTGCAGAGGCAAAAGCCAATGCAGCGCAATCAGGTGTTGCAGCAACGCCTGAGCAAATGCAACAAATGCTGGATCAGATTAAACAAACGGCTTTATTAGATGGTATTACACACTCATTCTTCATTGCGGCTTGTATTACCGTTCTAGCACTTGTACTTGCGTTCTTCTTAAAACGCGTTAAAATTGAAAGCGCAGCGGCTTCAATGGATATGAAAAAACCAACTAAATAATAATGAGTTGATATACTCCCCTATAGGTAGACAGATGAAAAATATATTTCTGTTTATCGAAGGGGAGTTTTTTGATGCAATATAGCAATTCGTATCGTTGTATGGGCACATAAAAATAGCACGGATATGTGCAAAAGCTAAAGGATGGATGAATATTTTAAAATCATCCTAACCTTTTGTGCTAATGTCCGTGCAACAATTTTAATCGTTCTTTTTAAATAATGCTCCTGGCCAAAACGCATATTTACCGAGAACAGTAGTAATAGCAGGTACAAGCAATGGACGTACAATGAATGTATCAAGCAACACGCCAATTGCCGTAACGACACCGAACTGAACGAGTACTTGAATAGGTAAGGTAGCAAGTACAGCGAATGTTCCAGCTAAAATTAAACCAGCAGATGTAATAACGCTTCCTGTTCGTACAACACCTTCCTCAATAGCTGTTAAATGATCTACTGTTCTGCGTTTTTTCCAAATTTCCGAAATCATAAAGATATTATAATCTTCCCCGAGAGCCACTAAAAATACAAATGCATAGAGTGGAATTGCTCCTGAAATGGCATCTGCCCCCATTACATGGTGTAAAATTAGCCAACCTGCACCAAGTGCCCCGAAATAAGAAATAATAACTGTTGCTAATAAGTAGACAGTAGCTGTTATGGAACGTAGATAAATGAATAATAATAAAGCAATTAAAGCAATCATTGTTGGCATAATAACAGTTTCATCGCGTACAGTTAATTGCTGTGTATCATATTGACTAGCTGTTTCGCCGCCAATCCAAATATGTTTATCTGCATCTTTTATACCTTCATCCTCAAGCATTTTTATAACCGCTGCTTTAAGCTCTGGAATATAAGCTAAGGATTCCTTAGCATAAGGATTCGTGTTTAAAGAAATCTCGTACAATTGGATAGCATTATTTTTCTCTCCAATTCGGCTATCTGCAACACTATCAATATAAGAGATTTCAGCTAATTGCTGCTGCAAGCGGATATCTATACCCTCAGTATCAATGACGAGCTGAACTGGAGCTAATTCGCCAGGTGAAAAATTTTCTTCTATTAAATGAAAGCCTTCGCGGGATGGCATATTTTCAGGAAATGACGATAATAGATCAAAAGTATACTGAATACGTGGTACGAATGCTGCTAACCCACCAAGGAACAGTAAAGTGACAACAATGACCACCCATGGTTTATGCGTTACAGTGCGCCCAATTGTGCGGCTTATTTTATGTGTTGGTTTGTGCTGTTTTTTTCCTTTTTTATAAGCCATATCCTCTGTTCGCGGTATGAATGGGAAGAAGGCAACTCGACCTATAATAACAAGAATTGCTGGAAGTACAACTAACGCTGCTACACCCATCACTAGTACACCAAAGCTAAACGGAATTGCAAAGCGTTGGAATGCACCATAATGGGCAAGGCTAAGAGTAGCTAAACCGATAACAACAGTTAATGCACTCATCATAATCGCACCGCCAGACTCCTTTATAGTAAGCTTCATGGCAGTAGTCTTATCTTCAATATGAAATAATATCTCTCGATACTTTGATATTAAAAATAAACAATAGTCTGTACCTGCTCCAAAGAGTAATACAGTCATAATAGAGACAGCCTGCGAGTCCTTATCGATCCATCCATGATCGGCGAAAAAACCGAGCGTTGGACTTATAACGACGTAGGCAAGAGCAACAACCATTAATGGAATAATGGCTAATAACGGTGAACGATAAATAATAATTAGTAATAGTAAAACAAGGAGCACTGTCGCAATTAGTAATTTAACATCAGCTTGGGAGAATAAACCGACAGCATCTGTAGCGATACCAACCGGTCCAGAATAACGCACATGAAGATTGTCACTAACTAAGTCTTTATCTAGTTGGATATTATACTTATCCATTGTTTTTGTTAATGACTTTAAACTCTCTCGCAACGCATCCGTAGCCACGCCTTTTTCAAAGAAAACAGGAGTTACAATTGTTGTGCCATTGTCAGATGCAGACGCTAAAAAGGCTTGAGGTGGCATTTTATCATATGGTGGAATAACAGTTTGATTTGCTAAAGGTTTAGCTTTAAGCTCTCCGTAAACTTTTTGGATAGCAGCAAAATCATCAGTAGTTAGCCCGCTGTCTCGATGCCAAACGAGTAATAATGGTGTACCTGCATCATTCGGAAATTGTTCTGCAATAATAGTTGCTGCCTGCTGAGACATTTCATTTTCTGGTAAATTTTTACCAGATTCACTCTTGATACTATTAATCTGTGGCCAGGCAAATGACAGTACAACAACTAGTGAAATCCAAAAGGCAAGGGCTAAAAAGCGCCCTTTTTTACTTGTTACCATTGAGCCCCATTGCTCTAGTGGGTGCTTTTTCATTTAAAGACCTCCGTTTCATGTAAGTAATTTTAATTATATATACCAGAAGGTTAATTAATCAATTGTAAAAAAAATATATGCTATACTATGTCTAAAATGAATCCTTTATAAGGGGGCGAACTTGTTGAAGCAGTCACCGCGTGTTCTCGGAAGACCTCGCCATGATGAGAATGCGAAACCAAAAAAAGATATTGTTCTTGAAACCGCAACAAGGCTTTTTATCAAAGAAGGCTATAAAAATATTTCGATGGCTGATGTAGCAAAAGCTTGTAACGTTACAAAGGCTACTATCTATTACTATTACCCGACTAAAGGGGATTTATATACATCAGCTTTGCTGGCAATGATGGATCAAATTAAACTTTCCATTTTACAGATTTTAGAGGAGTCAATATCATTTAAAGATCGGTTAGAGAAGCTTGTTGAAATTCATTTATCGGCCACTGTAGATATTGATATGAAAAATTTTATGAGAGAAGCGACAATTAATTTATCGGAATTTCAGTTAAAAGAAGTGCAAGCATCAGAAAATAATATGTATAAAACGATAGAGCATGCGATGCAGTTAGAGATGGAACTAGGCACGATTCGGAAGGGGAATGCTACTTTTTTTGCCCATTCGTTTTTGGCTTTAATGTCAGTAGGATACGTTAAAGATAGGGAAGGGAAAAGGATATTTCAATCAGAAGCTACGGCCGCGAAAGAAATTATAGACTTTTTCTGGAAATCTGTTGAAAAATGATTTCTTTCATTTTATGTAGTATTTATGCTGAAAATAAAATAAGTATTACGCAATCGATTTAGGGGAAGCTTAGATCAGAAGAATTTTAATAAATTTGAGATTAAAAATGTTGTATTTGGGATACAAAGCAAACTTAATTACAAATATATAGTTACAAATCAATGAATTTTGAAAAGATTGTCGAAATTGTGATTTAGCTCATTGAAATAATATACAAACAACCTTATAATGGAGGTTGTAACGTCACCAAGACAAGATAGGATGGAATTATGATGCGCTTTTTGCAAAATAAAGTTAACATTGTAATAACAAATTATACGAATTGCTATCCAGTTCTTGAGACTGGTGATTTGTAAGATATAAGCGCTGTAACGACTGTTAAGAAGTGCCTTAATGGTCTTTTTTACATGGAAGCAATAAAAATTAAAATAGTGATAGTGATGGCAAAGGAGAGTTCAAAATGTCAGAAACGAATAACCAAACACAGTCTGAACAATTAACTGTGAGTCAAGAACAATTGGATGTGCTAGATCAATTATTAAAGCCTGAGGTTCAGGAATCACTTACAACTTTAGTTGAACAATTACCAAAGTTAACTGAAATGATGACGCTATTAACAAAATCATATGAGTTTGCTCAAGCTGTTGCAACTGACGAAGTACTGAAAAATGATACTGTTGGTGCGGTAACAGAAATGGCAGGCCCAGTAGTAGGCTCAGCTAAAAATCTTGCAGCTACTGCAATTGAAGCGAAAGACCGTGCGTCTGAAAGCCAAGAAGTAATTGGTTTATTCGGTCTTATGAAAATGTTAAAAGACCCACAAGTTCAAGGTGTTTTCCGTTTTGTTAATGCTTTCTTACAAGTAAGCGCTGAACGTAAAGCTAAATAAGACTCGACTCGAGATATATTCAAAACGTACGGACGGAGGATTAATTAATCATGTCAAAAGAAATCGTCATCTTAGGTGCTGGTTACGCTGGCGTTTTAACTGCATTAACAGCACGTAAGTATCTATCAGCTGATGAAGCTAAAATTACTGTAGTAAACCAATTCCCAACACACCAAATCATCACTGAACTTCACCGTTTAGCTGGTGGTACAATTGCTGAAGGTGCTGTTGCTTTACCACTTAAAAAAATCTTTAAAGGTTTAGATATCGATTTACAAATCGCTAAAGTTACAAAATTCAACGTAGACAGTAAAAAAGTTGACCTAGATACTGGTTATACTTTAAATTACGATACTTTAGTAGTATCTTTAGGTAGCCAAACTGGATTCTTCGGTATCCCAGGATTAGAAGAAAATTCAATGGTACTTAAATCAGTGAACGAAGCAAATAAAATTAACAAACATATCGAAGACCGTATTAAAGCATATGCACAAACAAAAGACGAAGCAGATGCAACAATCGTTATCGGTGGTGGCGGTTTAACAGGTGTAGAGCTTGTTGGTGAAATCGTGGACAACTTCCCGAAAATCGCAGCAAAACACGGTGTTAACTTTGCTGACCTTAAAATTAAACTTGTTGAAGCTGGTCCAAAAATCTTACCAGTACTTCCGGATGTACTTATCCAACGCGCTACGGAAAGCTTAACAAAACGTGGCGTTGAATTCATTACTAGCACTCCTGTAACAGGTGTTGATGGTAACGTCATCTCTCTTAAAGATCGCGAACCAATCGTTGCCAATACGCTTATTTGGACAGGTGGGGTAGCTCCACTTCCAATCGTAGGCGAGTCTGGTCTTGCAGCAGACCGCGGTAAAGCTACGATTAATGAATTCTTACAATCTACATCTCATGATGATGTATTCGTAATCGGTGATGCATCTGTAGCATTACCAGCTGATGGCGGACGTCCGCTATACGCACCAACTGCACAAGTTGCATGGCAAATGGGTGAGTGCGCTGGATACAACTTATTCGCACAATACAAAAACCAAGAAATGAAGCCTTTCTCTGCAATTAACTCTGGTACACTTGCAAGCTTAGGCCGTAAAGACGCTGTTGCGACAATCGGTGCTAGCAACACACAACTTAAAGGTCTTCCTGCAACACTTATGAAAGAAGCGTCTAACATTCGCTATCTGACACACATTAAAGCGCTATTCGGCTTAGCGTATTAATTTATATTTTTCTAATTAAAACCACTTTTGCAATGGACATAATGTCTGCTGTGAGGGTGGTTTTATATTTGAGATAATTCTGTGGAATTGTGAAGAAAGTAGCAATATCTCTTGAACAAAACCGGATAAATTTGTTATTTGCTTTATTAATCGTTATAAAACAAGTAAAATTTATACATGTTATATAAGAAAATTTATCTAGAGGTGATAAGTTATGTTAACGATGTTTCAATCAAAAAAAGAGGATATAGAGCAATTTAAGATAAAAATAGATGAGCTTAATGCAAAGCTTGATAAAAAGGATCATGAATTCCAAATATTTTTAAATGACTTACATAAAGAACTTATTTCGACTATTGAACAACATGATATAGTCAATAATCAACATATAGTTTTAGGAAAAATGGTTACCAAAATTCTAGAGGAATTTAACAAAGTAGAGGATAGCACAATTCACTCTAACACTATATCTGAAAATGCACTTGAAAAAGGTAATTCTTTAATTACTTCATCAGATGAGATGGTGACACTTTCAATTGAAAGTAAACAAGCTGTCCAAGAAGTGGAGTATTTAATTGATTCTCTAGGTGAACAATCTCAAAAAACTTCATCGAGCATGAACCAATTAAGTGATCGTTCTAAACAAATTACAGAAATAGTAAAAGTTATTAGTGATATTTCCAATCAAACCAATTTACTTGCGTTAAATGCATCAATAGAAGCAGCTAGAGCGGGCGAGCATGGAAAAGGGTTTTCGGTTGTTGCCGAGGAAGTAAGAAAACTAGCAGAAAATACAAAAACTAGCACAGAGGATATAGCCAACCTTACGAAAAAAATAGAAGAGCAAATTTCAGAAGCCTATGAAGATAATAAGAACAATATGCAGTTAGTTACAGAAGGCATAAAAAAGAGTACCGAAACCTCTGAACAAATAAATGCATTATTGCTAATGATTACAAATGTTCAAGGTGAGGTGAATGGACTGCTTGATTATATCAAAAGTCAAAAAATTTCCAATGAAGATGTTATGAATAAATTTAATACTACAACGATTTTATTTGACGAGACAAATAAAGTACTAACAGATCATATAGATGAATCGGAAGTTGTAACACAAAAATTATTGGAAGCAGTAGATAAAGTAAAATGCTTTCCAACTACTTCCTAATGGTAGACGGACACTAAAATATACGGTTTAAACTTCGATAAAGGCAACCTCTTGCGGTCCTACATACAAACAAGAAGTTGTCTTTTTTATTTTCCTTTACTAGTTTAAGTGTGTGATGATTCACATTTCAAATTCACGGGGAAGAAGGATTTTTTTTGCACTTTATTCTCTAGTCTCTAAAGCTTAGAAATATTTGAATAAAATTTGGCCTTTGAAGGTTGAATAGTAAAAATAAGTAGAGTAATTGATACTAATAACATTATAAGAGCAGCAGAAACAACAACATATCGTATAGATATAATTTCAGTGGAAACCCCAAAGACGGCAGTGATGATAATAATGAACAAGGCTTCTACAAAACCATAAATACTGCCTATTCTCCCCATGCTATCGACAGGAATATTGTTTTGATAAAACGTATAGAAGCCCGTATTGGCAAAGGCCATCGCAAAGGACAAAATAAAGCATCCTAAAGAAGCGATAAGAAATGTATAAGAGGATGTGAAAATTAAATAGCCTAATGCTGTTATTAATGACCCCAAACCTATAAGCCAAGCAGTTGGTATTTTTTCAACGATCGCTGTATTCATTAAAGAACCAACTAATACTCCAGCACCTGCTATGCCCACCAAAACACCGTATTCACCTTCGGATAATGATAGTACTTGAGTAGCAAATGCAGCTTCTAAAGAATCCGTCGCTGTCATCATGACAATCATTGCACTAAATAAAAGATAGATCATCATAATATAAGGGTTTTTAAGGCTAAATCTTATAACAAGCTTCCAATCACTGTATAAAACCTTGTAGGAAAATTTCGCATCGGCCTTACTTGCCAGTTGTTGATTAGCCTCAATATTAGGCATTCCAAATGTAATACAGGCTGATAAAAATAATGCAATAGCATTCAAGTAAATTGCCATATTAGGTGATCCAATCGTAAATAGCAGTCCTGCAATAGCTGGACCAGTTACGAATGCGCCGGAATCAAGTAAGCTACGAAGCGAGTTAAAACGTTTTCTTTGTTCAACGGGTATCAATTTCGTAATGTAGGTCATCGAAGTCAGATGATACATAGAGCTAGCTATTGTGATAACAAAGACCATGAAATATATCCAAGGCAAAGTAGAGAAGAAAGGTAGTGTGACAATTAGTAAAGATTCGAAAAGGTTGAGAACAATCATGAGATATTTTTTATTTAAACGATCTATCAAACTACCTGACCAAAAACTGGCAAAAAGTTTGGATAAAGCCCTAACGATATATAAGCCAGACACAGCGATAGCGGATCCAGTAAGGTTTAAAACAATTAGATTTAAAGCTATAAAATATATCCAGCTTCCGACGCTGGATACTCCAATACTAAACAATAATATGGCCGGATAACGCCACGTTTCTATTAATTTATTCACACTCATATAAATTCCTCCCTTTAGTTATGACAAGTAACAACTAAAACAAAAAAATCCCACCCCCAAGACGATTTGTCTTAGGGACGAGATTGTGGAATTTATACTCACGTGGTGCCACCCTAGTTCACTATTATGTCGCCATAATAGTCTTTTCAGTACGGCATAAATATGTATGCTTATACTGTTTCTCTGTAACGGGAGTTCCCGTCGCATCATCATTCAAGCAGAAATCCAATGCGCTACTCCGAGGCTTGTTTCAATAATTCGTTCTTACTCGTTTTCAGCAACCCGAGCTCTCTGGGAAGAACAGCCTTATTTACTCTTCTCTTCAATGTATTTTTTGATAGTGTAGCATATATTTGTAATTCTGGTAAAGTGTTCTTTGGAATTTTTAAAACATTCCGATAAAACGCAGGATTGTTCCGATAAACTTCTAAAACATTCCGATAAATTCAGGAATGATTCCGATATTGCATGAAAAGGTTCCGATATTCTTATTGAAGATAGGTTGTAAGCTCTGTTAAAAGTGATTGGCAAAGAATCACTGACTCTACTGTATGATTTTTTATTTCAAGAGAATGGTCAGCATTTTCTACAATAGTAAGCTCAAATGAAGAAAGTAGTTCTAATCTTTCTTTAGAAAAATGAGGGTCAGCAGTACCGATTGCTAAAAATGCCTGCTTTCCAAGCAAATTTTTCATCACATGATCAAGTGACAATAGGGGTGTCAAAAGTACATAACGAGAAGGAACAGATGACACTCGCTGCATATAAAAATCTGTGATCGGTAATGTTCCGAGTGATTTTCCTATGTATACAGCTTCGGTATAAGATTTTGTGCTTAAAATAAATTCCACAATAGGGTTTGCGGCATTATAAACCATTGCTGAAATAGCTTCTGGTTCCTGTTCAAATTGTTGCGAATCAAACGTATAGCATACTTGTACTACATCATAGCCAAGCTCCAGCATCAGCTCAGTAGAATAATAAAGAAGTGGTTTTTCATACGTATAGCCAGTGCCAGAGAACATGAAGCACACCTTGTCACTTTCGTTATCAAAGTAATTGTATGGAATATCGTTGTATTGTTCTTTTCTTAGTTTGATTTTCATCATAATTCCTCCTTGTCATACCAAATTGTTGAAAGGTCGATGTGCCCTAAGTGATTGAAGTTCAATTCTAAAATATCATGAGCAAACGGAATATCGTCGAGATGTGTAAATAATGGTATCAAAATAGCTTCTTCAATTAAATAGCGGTTTAAAGAATCGAAAAGTGACGGCAATTCTGCCATCGTGGCTAATTTAAATTTTTCAAAGATATTTATAAAATAAGCATCTTCTTTGCACACTTTGTAAATTGGAGAAACTGGGCTGAACAGGTCATGCAATTTGTGAAAAGTGCTATTAACAGTTGTGACATTCGTATAAATAAATGCATCATACTTAAGAGGTTGAGGACTATCTTTAATATAATTTGATAGTGTTAATGTTTCTATTTGTGGGTGGTAACCATATTTCGCTAAAGATGAAACTAAGTGTTGGATTAAATTTAATTTCTCTTTAGGTACACCGATTTTTAAAACCTCTTTTTTACATAGAGTCGAGATAGTTTTACTAAAATTTCTTAAATGATTTTGTAATGCAAAATCATTCTCAATAGCTGTATATAAATGTTTATGTATTATGTTTTTAATATGTTGCCTTTGCGCTTTAGTAGAACAAGACTCTTTATTTTTATTTAAAATGACTGCACAAATCCCGTTTTGGATATTCATTTTTTTACGATTATTATCATTTGAGAAATTAGTTTGATAAAACGAATTAGATCCTTTTGGAAGTATGTTTAATTCTACCGTATGCAATAATGCTCGCATGCCAAAATAATTGTCAAATGCTTCTAAAACAATTTGGTGAGATGTATGTTTTGATACAGCAAATGAACCTGTTCCGAAAACTACATTATCTACAATCTTAAAGATACTTGCTTGTATATCTGTTAGTAAGTGTAGTGCATATGTGCAAGACTCCGAAAAAATAAAATCAATTGTCCACATATCAACAATAATAATTTCTCGAATAGGCTGCCACAAAGGTAGATGTAGTAATTGGCGTAAACACCAAGCTACATCATGTGCTGTTAGTAAATCGCCATTGTGGAATGCAACATTTTTTCGTAAATAAAGACGCAATGTTTCTCCATTAACTTGCCAATGGTGCGCAAGAGAAGGGAGGAGATTACCATTTTCATCTGCTTCAACTAAACGATTTGTTAAATTGGATATCAGTGCGGCGCTATAAACATCGTTTACTTGATTCGGCTGTAGAGTGTGAATAGGATGGTAGATTGGCACAATCAGATGCTCATTATAAAGGATATTGTTTTTTATATTTTGTTGATAGAGATGCTTAAATTTCACAGCTAAAGAATCTGTTAAATTAGGAAATGCAAATAATTCTTCCCAATCCATCAGAGTCATTGTTGTGAGATGAGATTTAAGCTGATCTACAATAATTTGTTCAATATCTTCTTGCCATTGAATTTTGGATAAGTGTCCACGACCATTCCCGGCATTATAAATAAGCCAATTGTGTTGCTGAAACAATTTAAGGTAACGATTCAGTTGTTTAGGACTTAACTTTAATATAGATGCTAATTGTTGGTGATGAAAATCGTTGCCTTTCTGATGACAATAGAGCGAAAGTAAATAAAACAGTGTTTTATCCTTTGATAGAAAGGTGGACATTTAATATCTCCTTTTGTCTCTTTTTGTGAAATTTGTTTTATTTTATAATCTAACTATAACAAGGGGGGAGAAATTTATGAAGGCTGTGATTATTAATGAGTTTGGAACTTCTGATGTTTTAAAGTACGTAGAATGTCCAAAGCCGACTATTTCAGCAGGGGAAGTATTAATACGTACGACATATACGAGTGTGAATTTTGCTGATATTAAAAATAGAACAGGTAATAAAGCAAAAGCAAATTTTCCAATGATACTTGGTTTAGATGTAGCAGGTGTAGTTGAAGAGGTTTTCGATAAAAATAGTGCATTTAAAGCTGGTGATGTCGTTATTGCATTCCCGAAAGATGGAGCATATGCAGAATATGTGGTAGCGAAAGAGCAGCTTGTCTTCAAAGTTCCAAATGATGTCTCTTTGGAGAAGGCAGCCGCTGTGCCAACGGTTTTGTTTTTATCCTATCTCTTAACACATCAAATCGCTCCAATTCGTACAAACGATAGCGTACTAATTCATGCTGCATCTGGCGGGGCAGGGACAATGCTTATTCAAATGGCGAAAAAGCTAGGTGCTAAAAATATTATTGGCACAGTTAGTGATATGAAAAAAGCGACAATTGCCTATGAGCTAGGTGCCCACCATATACTGACATACGATAATTTTAGTGCGCAAGTCAATGAATATACGGATGGTCAAGGTGTAAACATCATTTTTGACTCCATCGCTGGAAATATTACAGAAGAGAGCTTTCACTGTTTAGCTCCGTATGGTACGCTAGTGCAATTTGGAAATAGTAGTGGTAAAGCAGGTAATATAAAAACATCTGATTTACATAATAGCTGCCGTAATGTGAAAGGTTTTAGTCTAGGAACGACTCGAGCTTCCAAGCCAGAAATGCTACAACAAGTTACCCAAGAGATGTTTGCATTGCTGAAGGAAGAGAGCTTCCAAGTACCTATTGCGAAAATCTTTAAATTAGAGGACATGCAGAAAGCCCATGATTTGATGGAAAGTCGCCAGCATCAAGGGAAAATATTAATTAAAATATAAAGTAATCAAATCCTAGTGTAGATATAAAAAAGATGACTCTGATATTATAGAGTCATCTTTTATATCGGCATAGTTAGTGTTATTGCTTGTCTAGTTCATTGATTTTTTCATATATACGTCGTTTGCGATAGAGCATAATTCCTGCTTCAGCAACATCTTGAATCATTCCTTTATTTGCATAGGCTCCGAAAATCATCCCAGCTACCGGAATCATTTGAAACAGCTTTTTCCAGCCGAATTGATCGCGATACGTAAAAAATACTTCCTGCCAACCTTGCAGTTGTGAAATCATATCCTCCGCGGCACGATCCGTCGTATGCATAGAAGAAAGCTCTTTCAATATAGCTTCTTTGCCGACAATATCAGCAGAGGAGAATTGGAGACATTTAACGATGAAAATTCGTTCCATTTTATCGTTTGGATTATAGCCGTGAATGATCGCAATCTCCTGCAATGTTTTTAAAGCCATTCCTAAAATAAAAGGAATGTCTATAGCTAGTGTAAAGATACCACCAAAGCCGGTAGAAGCACCTTGTACTGTTGCTAACTTTACGCGTTCATTTTGAAGTTTGTCACTTAGAGCAATCATATCCTCCAAAGGAATTTGTCCTATATCAGATATGGCAAAAATTTTATGAAACGAAGAATTGTTGCGTATTTTCTGCAGCATAACCTGTTCATTAATTAAGTATTGCCCACCTGATTGAATATAGCTCCCTAATTCATCAACTAGTAATGCTATCTTATTTTGGAGAAAGGCAGGTGTCATCTTATCTAAGATTTTAAACGGAATGCGACCTAATTTCTCCCAAAACCACAAATCTTTTTGATCTTTCTCCCACGCTTGAACTTCTTGCAAATGCTTTTCTAATTGCTCGAGATTCTCCATTTTGTCTTTTCCCCTTATATGTGCATTTAGTATAAATACGAAAAGATTTTTAAAAAGGTTTCGATTGTTTTTATAAATCTTGAAATTAAGCTGATGTAGATGATTGCCAAACTGTTGCAAGTAACGCTATACCTTCTTGGATTTGCTCAAGGGTAAGCCCACCATAGCCTATAATGACCATAGCATATTCAGAGTTGTGCTGATAGGAGGTTGAACATGGGTAAACTTGGATATCTTTCTTCTGCGCAAGCCTAATCGCCTCTTGTTCAGAAAGCCTTTTTGGTAACTTCATAACGATGTGTAGTCCTGATTTTTCACCAATTACTTCGAATTCATTCGAAAAATGGGTGTTAATAGCTGCTAGTAAAGTCTGTTGCTTTTTACGATACACAGTGCGCATTTTGGCTAAATGCTTATCGAATAAACCTTGAGCAATAAAATCGGCTAACACCAGCTGATCTATTTTGGAAACAACAGATTTTTGTTCTTGATTAAAATGAGTAAAAGCTTCGACTAACGATTTAGGCAAAATCATGTAACTTATGCGCAGCGATGGGATAAGAGTTTTGGAAAATGTTCCGAAATAAATTACGCGTTGAAGTTGATCCATTTTTGCTAAAGAGGGGATAGGGAGCCCCTTATAACGAAATTCTGAATCATAGTCATCTTCAATAATATATGCTTTTACAGTAGTAGCCCATTGCAGAAGTGCTGCACGCCGTTCAACAGGCATAACCATGCCTAATGGAAACTGGTGTGCGGGTGTTGTGTATAACATGTGAATTGATTTTTTCGGTATAGTAACTCCTGAGTTATCAACAGGAATTGCATGAGTTGTTAGTCCACATTGTTGTAATGTTGCATGTACTCTTTTAAAGCCAGGTTCCTCTAAGCCAACTTGTGCTTTTGGGCCAAAAAAGTGACATAGAGCTTGAAGCTGATTTTGTGTACCACTATAAATAAACACTTGTGATGCCTCACAAGTAACCCCTCTGGATCGTTCAACATAACGAGCGATTTCCGTCCGCAATATTGCTTCTCCTTGCCAAGGACTTGTCGTTAAATTATCCACATTGAAGTGCTTTTTCAACAGCTTATGCCAGCTGGAGAATGGAAAAGCTCCCTTATCCACATGTCCGTTATTAAAATCAAATTTTATAGTATATATAGCTGATGCTTTAGCTGTGGATATGTGATGTTTTTGCTGCTGTTCCCATTCAAATTCAAAGGGCGCTATAAAATAGCCAGAGCGTTCCTTACTATAGATATAGCCTTCAGCTAGTAATTGCTCATAAGCTTCTTTAATTGTATGGACACTAACGTCAAGCGTTATTGCAAGAGTCCGTTTAGAAGGTAATTGCTCATCGGCCATCAGTTTTTTGCTTAAAATAGCTTGTTTTATTTCTTCGTAAATTTGCACGTACTTCGGTGAATCTCCAGTAAAAGAGATCGATAAATCCAAAATGTTGCACCTCCTGGTATGGTGTATTTTTTGAAAATTGGTTCTATCTATCATATCAAAATTATCGTTAAATATTGAAAAGGAGTGAAGAAAATGAAATTTATAGCACTAGAAAATGAGGTTGTATTGCTTAAGCCGTTAGAACATGGGGATATTCAAGGGTTATTAGAGGCTGCAAGTTATCCAGAGATTTGGTCACATATGTCCACAACTATAGAAAAAATGGACGATGTGAATAAATTTGTGGATAAGGCATTACTAACAAAACGAGAAAAAACCGAGTTCCCATTCGTAGTTGTGGATAAAAAATCTGAACAAATCATCGGTTCGACTCGATTTATGGACATTGATGATACGCATAAACGGCTTGAAATAGGAACTACATGGATTTCACCTGCTTTTTGGCGTACAGCTATTAATACGAATTGCAAATATTTATTATTACAATACTGCTTTGAGATATTAAATCTACAGCGTGTACAAATTAAAACTGATCATGAAAATGTGCGTTCACAAAGGGCAATTGAGCGTCTAGGAGCAACAAAGGAGGGGATCTTACGTAATCATATGGTGCGTAAGGATGGCACAACTCGTCATACTGTGATGTACAGCATTACGCTACAAGAGTGGCCACTAGTGAAAAAGCATTTGCAGCAGTTGCTAATTGACGCTACCGAGAAATTTGGATAAAGAAATTATTATACTAAAAAAAGAATGGTCATTAGTCGACCATTCTTTTTTTATAAATATATCCTACTACAATCCAAGTTACTATTGACCATGCGATGATAGTAGCTATTGGAATAATGACATCCATTGTTGTGTATGTGCCTTCTAGAGCTTCACCTAATACTACCAATTGGGAACTTGGTAACCATTCAGCAATCTTGAAAATCGGGCTAGTAGAAGGTAGAGCTAGTGCAAGAGGACCACATGAGAAAATTAGGATAACAGGTAGTATAATAAGAGATCCTTCCATAATCGTTTTGGCGAATAATCCACATAATGTTCCCATTGCAATATAGAACACAGTTGAAACTATTAAAGCGATAGCTAAGATGAAAAGGTTAGCTGGGTTATAGCCAACGATGAAAATAGTCAATGCTACGATTACTATCGTAATAATAAAGACAAACAAGCTTTTACCAATTAAAATATCGCCAAGTGAAGCAGGGGAAAGCATCAAACTGCGAAGCGTATTTTTTTCTTTTTCTTCAGCAATTAGACAACATTGTACATAGGTAGTCACCATAGAAAATGCAATATTAATTGAAAGGAAATAGGTTGCGATAGTAGCTGAGCCCGTTTTACTATATAAAAATGCCAAAATAAGTGGCATAAATACCATAATGGATACCGCATAGTTACGTGAAAATTCCTTATAATCCTTCATTAAAATAGCTTGAATACGTGTCATTGAAAGGTTCATACTAAATCACTCCCTGTTATTTGCATAAAAATATTACCTAGTGTCGGCTCGTTTGTATAAATGCGAGAAACTTCGTTAGATTGCATCCAATGAAACAGCTTTTCTGCATCCTGCTTTCCATTTTGAATGACTTCGCTAGCGCCATTTTTTAGTTCAACTGTAATAGACTCATCACCAAACTCTTTTTTCAAATCTTTTGGCGAACCAATTGCTCTAATTTTACCTTTATGTAAGAAGGCGACACGATCACAAAGTATTTCTGCTTCACTCATATCATGTGTTGTTAAAAATATTGTTGTACCCATCTCGTTTAATTTACGCAAGCCGTTATAAATATGCTGTGTATTAACGGGATCGAGTGCAGAAGTTGGTTCATCTAAAAATAATAGTTCTGGTTTATGCATAATGGCACGTGCTAGCGTAACACGTTGCATCATTCCTTTAGAAAGCTGACTAATTTTCTTTTTACGATCACCGTATAGGTTAACAAAATCCAAAGCATCTTTGACGGCTGATTTAGGTAATTGATATAAATTACTGAATAGTAATAAATTCTCCTCGATTGAAAGTCGTGTATATAGTCCGCTATTATCTGTTAAAATACCAAAGCGTTTACGATTGTTACTTTGTTTCATCTCATTTGCTGGGCGGCCAAACAATAAAACGTCGCCATCAGTTTTTTCAGTTTGTGCTGTTAATATTTTTATAGTAGTCGTTTTTCCAGAACCACTAGGTCCAAGAAAGCCAAATATTTCTCCTTTTTGAATGGTAAATGAAACATCCTGTAATGCTGTTTCCTTATTAAATGTTTTTTTCAAATGCTGAACATCGATCACTGCGTTCATTTGAAAACCTCCCTGTGTTGTTGTTGATGTCTCAACTATAAGGGACAATGAAGATAACAACATTAAATTACAGGTGAAAGGCAGTGAAATGACCATTAGTGGTGAAATTTTTCAGCTGACAGGAGTCGTTTATTTCCTGGGAAATCTACTATATTCCGAGTATTTCCTTTAAATCTGCGAGTTTGTTTTTCGACAAAGGTACTACGGTCTTTTCAGTGCTATTCAAAGCTAAGCTGTAGCTATTGCGAGTCCACGTAATGATTTCCCGTACCTTTTGTAAGTTAACGATATAAGAGCGATGACTTCTAAAAAAGCCGAACGGTGTCAATTTTTGTTCAAGCTCATTTAGTGATAATGTGCATGGATAGGCTTCACCTGTAACATACAGTGAAACAACACCCTCAACACTTTCGATATAATCGATTTCAGGGGGATTAAATAAAATGATCTTATCGTTCTTCTTTGTAGGGATTTTATCAAGTCGAATCGGTGTACTTTCAAGAGAGGGAGAAGCTGGTTCTGTCTCATCTTCTTTCACATCTAATGCATGTAAGCCCATTGCATCCAGTCTATGTATTTCTGTACTCGAAACGATTAAATCCTCGAAATTGTTAGATAGTAAAATGACTGTTTTATTTTGCTTTTGAAGGACATCCAATAACTGAATGGCTTTTTGTTTGGAATACTCATCTAGATTTTGGAAAGGCTCTTCTAAAACTTGTATCGGTGCCTGATTAAGATATGTATGCATTAATTTTAAGCGTTGCTTTTCGCTATTTGAAAGCTTGCTAATTTTCATGCTTTTTTGCTCCATTAAAGCGAACAATGCTAATACATCCTCCATCTTTTCAGAAGAAGCATTGAAAAGCTTTAAGCAAAAGTTGATGTATTCTCGAACCGTCAATCGCTCATACAAGGCATTTTCACGAAAATGTGTATATGTATTACTTTGCTTCGCAAACCACTGGATTAATGTATGTATTTTCGACACATCCGTATAGATGCCAATAATAATACCAGGCTGCATAGATAGGTGAAAGTTTGGATAAATTACATTTCCTCCTTCTATATAAGGGTCAATAATTATGCTTTCATTTTGGTCCATCGTGTAGTCCTCCTTGATGTTTAATTTCAAAAAATTGTGAGATTTCAGCCTGTGCCTGTAGATAACTTTTATAACAGTAGTTTGGATTATTGCAGTCCATAAAACCATGCAGACCTAGATATTGACTCGTATGAACAAGTGGTAATGTTTCGAGTGTTTCTTTTAATTCATGGACATTAAAACTTTTCTCATCTCTTGGAAAAATGACGAGTGTCGGGCAAGAGGGGATTACATCCAGGTATTGTCGAATGCGTGACCCATAAACGCAAACGATCCCTTGTAATGGCAATGTTGATAATCTCCAAGCTAATGTTGCACCCACGCTAAATCCGATTAACAGCACTTCGTCATAATATGATCTTGCCTCCAATACTTTTTCGGTTAATTGTTCGAGTGGAGCATCAAAGCCAATTTCATTTATGAAATAATCATAAGCCTGCTGTTCTTGTTCGTATGGGAATATTCTATTGTCTGAATATAAAGTAATGCACTCAATAGTAGTGTTGGCGTTACTGTATGCCTCAGCTTGCATTTTTATAAAATCATTGACTCCATAAATCTCATGTAATATAAATACTTTCCTTTTCATTTTGACCTCATTTTGTTTTTTCAAATAGTGTATCAAAAAGTAATCATATAGTATATTTTATAAAATTTTGGTATTCAATTTATTATTTTAAATTTATTATTTGGTGATTGATAAATTTGCCTTACATAAAAAGTGAAAAATCCACGCAGACTTTTGTGGCTATTGATTTGACCACAGAAACCGGGGTGGATTTTTTGTTAATAGAAGACTTTATTTTGAAACTTTAGACATAAAACCTTTCATTTCCATACTAAGCGTAGTAAGCTCATCAATAATTTCACTAAAGTCCTGAACAAGTTGTGTCTGTTCATTTGTGGCACCATTTATTTGAGTCATGTTTTGCTTTAAATTTTCAAGATTATGATTGATGCTTCGAAGTGAGGATTCAATGTTATCAGTAGCAGTAGTTGTTTCGGTAGAAAGCTTGCGAACTTCTTGTGCGACTATATTAAATCCGGCACCATGCTGACCTGCTCGTGCTGCCTCAATCGATGCATTTAATCCGAGTAAATTGGTTTGACGAGAAATATTTTTAATTAAATCGGTAATACCATTTGTTTTTTCAGCATCCTCTAAAGCAAATTGTGTTTGCTTATTAATTTCCTCGCTAGTTGCAGCTAGCTCCTCCGAATGAGAGGCAATTGTATGTACTTTATCCTGTAGGTTATGGATAATATCATTCATAGTAAGAATATATTTCTCCATTTGTAGCGAATGGTCAATAGGTACTCCAAAGGCTAGCGCGCCTACGATTCGTCCATTTTCACGAACGGGAAAAGAAAATGCGTTAAATTCCACACCATAAAATTCTTTTGGTACAGGTTCATCAGTGCTTTCTCCTTTAAGTGGAAGATGTAAAATTGCATCACCTGGGAGAATTTTTTGTCCAATTTTATAACCAGAATCTATCCGTTTCCCAGGTAAATAAGCAATAATACTCTCACTCTCTTTATCTACTAATCCAATCATGGACTCGCCCTTCATAGCTAAATGAATGTAGGGCAATGACGCTGATAATGCTTCAATAATATTCATAATAACCTCCTCAGTATATGTAAGCCCTATTAATTGAGCCCCATAATTTTGTCCTTCTAAAAACGTAATTTTTTGGAAAGTAATACTTCTCTAATTGTATGAAAAAAGGAAGAGAATAAAAAGACTATCTTAATACCATTATCCTTTTAAATTGTACGAAATTAAGGTTTTATATGTTTCATTTATTTAAATAAGTTTTGGATTTTGCGTAGTGCTCTTTACAATAACGAGGGGTTGATTTCCGTTCCTCTATCGCTGAACCCCAAGGAGTCGCCCAGCCGTAACGAAGATAAATCACTTCGCCAAGCGTATATCTCCGGTATGACATTTTAATTTATAGTAATAAAACTATATGTTTTTTGCGAAAGCAGGGGTACGCTCGCGTCACTGTTAAAAGTCTATTTGTTCAAATATCCGTGATAAGCCATAGCGTTCATTTTTAAAACGCATAAAATTGATAAATCTTTCGCAAAGCTTAACATAGCTTTCTCTTTTTTGGACAACCTAAACTAGAAATAATAGCATGAGGTGATGATCATGAAAATAGAAAGGTCGTCCGAGTGGGAAGAAGGCTTTATCAATAAACTAAATCATCTTGAAAAGTGGGATAGCTGGACATTGTACAAGATGAATTATGACATTGTGAAAATGAAGTTAATTACTGATTTCACAGGTTTACAGGCGACAAAGTATTTACCGAATTTAAAGCCACTGAAACACCAGTTGGAAGCGGCAGAAACAGTCATTGAACGTATGAATGGAAAGGCGATTCTAGCTGATGAGGTAGGTCTTGGTAAAACAATTGAAGCAGGTTTAATTTTAAAGGAATATCTGATTCGAGGACTCGTTAAAAGAGCGTTAATATTAGCTCCAGCATCTCTTATTAATCAGTGGATTGAAGAATTAAATAGTAAATTCCACATTCCAGCAATAGCTTATAAAAAAAATGTGTCGATTGAGCGCTATGATGTCCTTATTATGAGTATGGATACAGCGAAGAAGAGTCCTCACAAAGAGCGCATTTATGAGCAGAATTACGACATGATTATTATCGATGAGGCACATAAACTAAAAAATCATAAAACCCAAATTTATGAATTTGTACAAGGCTTAAAGAAAAAGTTTTGTTTATTATTAACGGCAACACCGATTCAAAACGATGTTTTTGAATTATTTTATCTTATTTCTTTACTTAAGCCTGGTCATCTTGGCAATTATGATACATTTCAATCTGCATTTTCGGCAAGTAAGCATGATTTAGAGCATAACGATTATTTAAAGGAATTAGTGAATCAGGTGATGGTGAGGAATAGGAGGGAGGACACGGGCATTGAGTGGACTAATCGCCGTGTTCAAATTGTCCCTATTCGATTTACGAAGGAAGAAGAGGAAGTTTATAATCTGCTCGGAACGCTTCAAAATACAGGCTCTTTTTCAATGATTACATTGCAGAAGGAAATGTGTAGTAGTAAAGAGGCAACAGCCTTGACGTTATCTAAAATGCATGAAGACAATGCACAATCACAAGAAATTGAAGATATACTAGCAAAATTAATGGCATTAGAAGTGAATTCAAAGGCGAAAAAGACACTTGAAATAGTCGAACAGGCCAAGGATAAAGTGATTATTTTTACAGAGTATAGAGCTACTCAAATTTATTTGCAATGGTATTTACATTCTAACGGTATCACAAGTGTTCTGTTCAACGGTAAATATAATAAAAGCAAACGTGATTATATGAAGCATCTTTTTAAGGAAAGGGCGCAGGTTCTAATCGCAACAGAGGCAGGCGGTGAGGGGATTAACCTTCAATTTTGTCATCATGTCATTAACTATGATTTGCCCTGGAACCCTATGAAGCTAGAGCAACGGATTGGTCGTGTGCATCGCTTAGGGCAAGAGCATGATGTTCATATTTATAATCTCGCTATAGCCAATACAATTGAAGAGAATATACTGGCATTACTTCATACGAAAATTGATGTTTTCGAAAAGGTAGTAGGCGACTTAGATGCGATTCTATCTAACTTTAAAGAATCTGTATAGTGTAAGGGAGAAGGACTATGTATCCACAGCAAGTTCATAGTTATTTACGAGAATTTTTTAATGAAAATGATTGCCCTATTTTAAGGGAAGATCAGCATTATCTCACGGTACAATTAACTGTTGATATTGATAAAAGAATAATGAATCGCCCTTTTTATTGGCAATACGTAGAAGCTACAAATACGGAGGCAAATCCAGCCCAAGTAACTTTCATTACAGATCAAACGGCATCAGCTGGGAGCCTTTATGGCGAAGCTATTCATTTCGGTTCTCCGAGAATGAACCAGCTTTTTCAAGCAACGAGGGAGCTAGGAGCTTATGTTCAGCTTTTTGAGAAGGTGGATACCGCAATAGGGCAAGTTATCCTTACGCCATGGTTAGGTGTTAATTTTAAAGTGTCGTATTGCTGCGACCAAACGAAAGAAATGCTTTATTCATTTGGTATAAACTTGCTAACTGGGGTCATAAAAGAGGATTTTCATGAAACGATATGTACATCCGATTTTGACACTGTTCCAGCAGATAATGCTTTTCATGTACAATTTATTATAAAGCCCCTTAGAGCACTTGAAAGATTAAATGCTACTATTGAAAAAATCATTGAACAAGATGATCATTCATGGGCTACTGAAGCCAAAAAACGATGGCAACGTGATCAGCGAGTACTCGATTATTTTTATGAAGAGGAAGATGACAAACCCGAATGCTATGATGTTGAAAAGAAGGCGTTAGAGGAACAATACGATACAAAAATTAAAATAGAAATTATTAATGGTGGAATATTTTATCTTTATTAAACGAGGAGCTGTCCTATTAGGAGGGACAGCTCCTTGTCATTTAATCTTCTTCAAAAATACTTTGTAGTTGCGCCAATTTATTATCCGATACGAAAAATATAAACATTTCTTAAAAAATGTAGACATCTCTACTGTGACACAACTTATATCTTCCGACTTTCGTATTTGTGTCTTCCTTATTCTCTGAGTCTGGTTTCGCAAAAAGCTACTGCCATTTAGTATGACTCTCCAAAGGCTTAAATTACGCAGTATCGTTGCGTACACATCTAAGGCTTAGTGTCAGTTAATTTCCTTAGATTGAGTAATTTGCTAAGTTAATGC
>NZ_JBEGDG010000022.1:0-77623 GCF_040183165.1 Lysinibacillus zambalensis | reverse complement strand
GGATCAAACTCTCCATAAAAAGAAATTTGATAAGCTCAAATTGTTTTGCTGGCATCATGTTTGATGTCCAAAATTTTGTTTCGTTCACTAACTCGAGGTTAGTTACTAAAAACTTTATTGATTACGTTTTGCTTGTTCAGTTTTCAAGGTTCATTACGTCACTGTTTTCTCAGCAGCAACTTTTATATAATATCATGTCACAAACTCGATGTCAACAACTAATTTATTTAACTTAATTGTTTTTCAGAAGTTATCTTAGCGACTCGTATAATATTACTCTCTTAATATAAAAAGGTCAACACTTTTTCTTAAAAAAATTATTTTTTTTTATTTCATTAAGAAACTTCCTATTTAACAGTACTTCAAAAAAATCAACAAGATAAGCTAGAACACAACCATCGCCCCCTTTCTTTTTATTATGTTCAAGTATAAAGCCCAGAAAATTTTACTGTCCGTAAAACTTTCTGGGCTGCATATTATTTAATTGAAGCTTTGTCTCAACCTCTTAAATAACAATCTGTCTTATACTGCTAATCAAACTTCATCCCTTTTAATAAATCTGCGAACGCATTATTAATCGGTTCAGCTTCTTTTTCTTGCTGCTTCATGTATTTTTGCACGCTACGTTTATCTACTTTGCCGCCACCTTCTTTTTTACGACGGGCTTCAAATGCAGATAATTTTTCACGATAACCACATTTACATACGAAAATTTGGCCATCACCTTCACCACGAAGCTCTAGCTTTTTCTTACATTGCGGGCATCGTGCGTTTGTAACACGTGATACGTTTTTACGATGACCACATTCACGATCTTGGCAGACAAGCATTTTACCTTTTTTACCGTTAACTTCAAGCATTGGCTTGCCACAATCCGGACAGGACTTTGTTGAAATATTGTCATGCTTGTATTTTTTATCGCTTCCTTTAATTTCAGCGACTATTTCTTGCGTGTGCTTTTTCATTTCATTGATGAATACATCTTTTTTCAACTTACCTTTTGAAATGAGCTCAAGCTTTTGCTCCCACTCGGCTGTTGTCGCAGGAGAACGTAATTCTTCAGGCACTAAGTCAAGTAATTGACGACCTTTGGATGTAATGTAAATTTCTTTGCCGCCACGTTTTTCGATTAAGAATGAATTAAACAGTTTTTCAATAATATCTGCACGTGTTGCGACTGTCCCTAATCCACCAGTCGATTTCAATGTATCCACAAGTTTCTTATCGTTCGTTTCCATATACTTCGTAGGATTTTCCATAGCAGATAGTAATGTTGCCTCTGTAAAACGCGCTGGTGGCTTTGTTTGACCAGATGTTTGGGCAATTAGCTTTGTCTTTAGCATTTGTCCTTGCTCTAAACGAGGAAGTAATTGCTCTTTTACATCATCCGTCGATTCATCATCATCAAAACGATTTTGGTATACTTCTTTCCAGCCAGCATTTATAACCGTTTTCCCTTTGGCAATAAATTTCTCATGTCCAATTTGAGCTTGTACAGTTAATTGCTCATATTCTTGTGCTGGGAATAATACAGCTAAAAATCGTTTTACTACTAAATCATAAATTTTACGCTCTTTATCATTGAATGCAGAAAAATTCACATAGCCCTCAGTTGGAATAATGGCATGGTGATCGGACACTTTACTGTCATCTACAAATGATTTATTCGCTTTGATCGGCTTTGTTAAAATTTTATTCGCGAATGTACGATATTCACCGATACCACACGCTTTTAGACGCTCAGGTAATGTGCCGACAATATCAGATGATAAGTAGCGAGAATCTGTACGAGGGTATGTCAGAACTTTATGAGATTCATATAGCTTTTGCATAATATTTAATGTTTCTTTAGCAGAATAACCAAATAATTTATTGGCATCTCGTTGTAATTCTGTTAGATCATAAAGACCTGGGGCAAATGATTTTTTAGGCTTGCGATCAACTGAAGCAACTTTTGCATCTTGATTGCCTAGCGCTTTAACAATAGCGTCAATTTTCTCTTTATTGAAGCTACGTGAATTACCATTTGCATCTTGCCATGTAAGCTTTAATGAATCTGTTTGTGCTTCAATACCATAATACGTTTGTGGTTTGAAGTTTTTAATTTCATCTTCGCGTGCAGCAATAATTGCAACTGTTGGCGTTTGAACACGGCCACAATTTAGCTGTGCATTAAATCTTGTCGTTAAAGCACGTGTCGCGTTTAATCCGATATACCAATCCGCTTCAGAACGAGCAACCGCAGCAGCATATAAATTATCGTAGTTTTTACCCGGTTTTAAATTTGCAAATCCTTCTTTAATCGCTTTATCTGTAACAGATGAAATCCATAAACGTTTAATTGGCTTTTTCACATTTGCTTTGTCAATAATCCATCGAGCAACTAATTCACCTTCACGCCCAGCATCAGTAGCGACAATGATTTCATTTACATCATTACGAGTTAACTGTGATTTGACCGCATTATACTGCTTGCCCGTTTGCTTCATAACGACTAGCTTCATTCGTTCTGGCAACATCGGAAGATCTTCTAAATTCCATGTTTTATATTTATTATCGTAGGCTTCTGGATCAGCTAACGTCACTAAATGCCCTAATGCCCAAGTAACTATATATTTGTCACCTTCTAAAAACCCATTCCCTTTTTTATTACATTTCAAGACATTTGCTATATCACGTGCAACTGAAGGTTTTTCAGCAATAACTACACTTTTAACCATATATTCGTACTCCTTTACTAACTATGTAATGTCTAATATACCATAAGTTCGCGGCATCAATTGCTTTAGAACCATCTACTTAATGTCAATCATAGTCAGCAGGTGTTTAGACATCCGCTGAAAAAGGTAAAAAAGCAAATTCACGCTAATTGTGAGTTTGCTTTTTCTATGTTTCAAAAAAATGTTTTCGATGAACTGCATACTCAAACTCTTAAAACATATGTTGAGTTAACAGAATGTTCACAAATTTGAAAGGGGATAAATGAATGGATGCTCGAACTTTCAGACCTCGGAATGTGATTTTTATGACGATCGTTGTTTTTGTATCGATGTTAATTGGTTACGGTATATATATTAATTTTATTGATGTTCCGTTCCCATGACGATCTTACTTCTTTAACTGAGTTAACAAGTATGTTCGGTTATCTAGTATGCGCTGATCTTTTGGCTTATATTTACGTGCTTCCTCATTATGCTGATGTGCATTTTCAAAGAGACGCAAGCGATTGTATAACAAACTTAACTGGAAATGCGGATGCCATGTGGAATAAGCATGCTTTAGAGTGCCCATTGTTTGTTCTATAGGCTGCTGTAATGCTTGTGAATACCAGTAAATAGCCTCTTTATTTTTCATTTGCTCCATAAAAAAATGACCGATTCGACAGCATGTTTCTGGTCTTGGTCGATCATATAATAATGATTGTAAAATAGCTTGAGTTGCTTGTTTTGCATCATTTAGCTGTTGGTAGCAATCCGCTAAATTTAAGCAAGCTTCGATATGTTCGTCAGCAGTACCTTTTGTAGAATCAAGGAAACTAGTATAGTGATTGATCGCTTCTAAAAATCGTTGATGCAATTTTAGTTCATTTGCGTAATGAAATGTTTCTCTAGCTGAAAATGGGTGCCCGTCTTTCTTTAAACGCTCATAAATATTAATATTGCGATGAATATCAATTTTTCTTGGCAAATGTGTAACGGCTATATCGCTATGATAGAGCTGGCCTATTACATCTAAATACTCACGGACGGCACCCTGCCACTGAAAATTACGATCACGTTTTACGAGACGAAATCTTTTTTCACTTGATTCTACACAGCCATCTGCATCGAGCGTTACATAATAATCCATGGAAACAGCATCGACGTTAGGATGATATAGCGATTGCTTAAGTTGTAGAAATTTCCGCTGATGTTCTGTTGTGATTACATCATCTGCATCGAGCCATAAAATAAAATCTTTCGTAGCTTGCTGAAAGGAAAAGTTACGGGCTTTCGCAAAGTCATCACACCAGGTAAAGTCGAAAATTCGAGAGGTATAGCTTCGGACGATATCTTTTGTACGATCAGTTGAGCCTGTATCAATAATATTGATTTCATCCACTAAATGTTGAACGGAATCTAAGCATCTTTCAATAATACATTCTTCATTTTTGACAATCATACATAAACTAATCGTAAACATCGGTCCCCTCCTTTTTTTGTAATAATATATGCGAGCTTAAAAATTTATAGAGGTCTTTTACCATTTTATCGCCTTACTTTTTGAATTTATCGCCCAACTACCTAAAAAAGCACAAAAAAACGAACGCTTGACACGTTCGTTTTTGTTTTATAAATATTTCTTACGCCACTCTAGTTGTTCTTTTTCTGTGAGCTGTTGTTCTAGATGTGGATCCCATTGGTTTAACAGCGCATTCCATACACGAACGAACATAATATCTTGTTCTTTATCGTGTAGGACAAATTCGAGGCACGGGCTATCATTAATTTGTTTAGCGTCGGTTTGAACAATTTTTGAAACTATTTTTTGTGAAGCTCCAACGCTAGCTTCTTCGTTATCCTCTTGCTGTAACGCTTCTATTAACATAGCTTCGTCGAATTGCTCCTGCTTCTCAGCCTCTTCATCCACATAACGATAGAGTTCTGGTAGATCATCATATTCTTCGATATTGCCCTCATCGACAGCAAGAAATGCAAGATGGCATGGGCTATAGTAAAGGTTAGCCATTTCTACATCTAGCTCCTCCTCGAAGATGCCACGTTCCAGTTGCTGCTGTCCTTTAGTTGTTAATCGATAAAAGCCTTCCTCTTGCTCAATAAGACTTACTCGAGACATTAATGATACTAAATCCTCAATAAATAATGGATCGACGAGCAATAACTCACTTAAATCTTGTGCACTTGCAAAATCCGCTTCTTGTATGCTGATTAACAGCATAGTCATCAAGACATCCATAGTGGAACGACGAACGGGCTCATAAGTTACTTCTACTGTTCGAATCGGGATGCACCATTCATCGGTTTTGACGATTTTAATATTTCGATTTTGCTGGAGTTCACGCATTAAGCGCTGCTGCAGTTTTGACAATCTACATCACCTGTCCTTCATGATTACGTAAGCCGTTATAAGATTTCACTGTATCTAACAGACTGCTGTACATCTCTCGTGTATCCTGATGCTTCGCACGTTTAGTAAACATTTCAGCACTGCCGACAAGTAGTAATAGCTCACGGGCACGAGATAAGGCAACGTTTAAGCGTCGGTAATCTTTTGCAAAGCCAACGTCTCCCCCTTTAGGTGTATTACGGACCATACTCACTAATATGACGTCCATCTCCATTCCTTGGAACTTATCGACTGTCCCAGTTCTAAATTGAAGATGTGGTAGCTGTAATTCCTGTTGCAGAAGGCGATTAATTTTCTTAACTTGCTCCCCGTAGAAGCTAATAACCCCAACGCTTTTTTGTGCATCCTGAGGCATGCGTCCGGCTGCTTTAGCTTCGATAACAGCCTTATTCAAATCAGTTAAAATGCGTCGAATAGTTTGTAATTCACCTTCATTATAACGACTCGTTCCGCCCTTTACCTGCTCCTCTAAATAAGGTTTTTCAGTTGGAATATCGACCCACAGCAAATGATCATCCCGGTTAACAAATTGTCCTTCTAAGCAATGGTCTCGCGCTGCATCTGAATCTGGTAAACCACATTGCAAGCCATTTTCCTCTTTCGCGTAAAACGGTGTAATACTGTGCATAATTTTCTCATGCATTCGGTACTGCAGTGCCAGCATTTGCTTATGCGTTTGCGGTAAGTTATTAAATAAACGTTCAAACAACGATTCACGCAGTAAATTTTTTAATTCTTGCGCGCCATCAAAGTTTGGATTTTCATCGAGCATCGCCTTTAACGTTTCCTCCAACGTATCATCTCCAAGTAATGGAGGTAGCTGATGATGATCGCCCACTAAAATAATTTTCTTACCTTTCAGCATTGGCAATAATAGTTCTGGTGGTGTGGCCTTTGATACTTCATCAATAATGACAACATCAAATGTCGGATAGTTCTCCATAAATTCCTTACTTGCTGAAGCCACACATGTTGTACCAATAACATTCGCGTGACGCACATATAATTTTCGAATTTCATCTAAATCATATTCAGTAGCATTTTGCAGCTTGTCACGCCATTGCTCTTGTAATTTTTTTCGAAGAGGAAGCTGCTTCTCCTTGCGCTGTAATTCCACTATCGCTACTTTGGAGGATGCAATTGCTTCCTCTACTTCCTCGGATGTACGCTCCGGTGTTGATTGTAAGAGTTTCGTGCAAGCTGTGAGCTGCTTCTCTTTCTTTAATCCAGCTATATTAATTTCTTTTATATTTTCCTCTAATTGTGTGAGCTGCTGTTCAATCTCTTGTAGGCTAGTCTGCGCTGTTTGAAGTGCCGCTTTCTTTGGTAGAAGCTGTGTATTAGCCTGCTCGACTGCCTCCAGCTGTTGACGTGCTATTTGAAGAGAAGATTTCTCTTGCGATACAAGTATTTTTAAATGCTCTACAGACTCTTCTGGTTCAGTATCCATTTGAAAGGTCTCAGCTAGCTGCTGAAGTCGTTCTGTATGCTGTAAATACGGCTGCAATTGTCGCTGTATGCTTTGAACGTCAAAGCTAGTAATCGCGCATTCTTGATGTATTAAGCCGCCAATACCTTTACGTAAAGACTCAAATTCCTGATTTTTATGGTCTTGTTGTTGCTTCAGCGCTACACCTTTTTGCCAAACAAAATCACGACGCATATATAAACCGAGCAAAAAACTCACAAGTTGCTCGGTAGATGGTGTTTGATCATCTTGAAATGCTGTATTGAGCTGGGCAAAAACACCTGTTAGATTTTGTAACGAAAACGATTGAACAGGCTGCAATTTGCTTTTAGCAAGGGCTCGCTCTTTTTCTTCATCCGATACTAACGCCTCAAGCTTTGCGATCGCCTTTTGTAGACGGGAATTGATAGTTGCCCATGCGTCTAAATCTTTTGCATCCTCTAAATGCTGTAAACGACTTATTTGCTGTGACAGCACATAAGATGGGCGAATTTGATAGTGCTGTAAAAATCGTTCGATTCGCTCATAGGATGTTAAATTACCGATATATTTTTCGGCTTCCTTCATTAATCGAAGGCGATTATTTTCCTCTTCATATTTCAATTGGATATCTTTGAATTGCACTGCTAGATGCTGCTTTTGCTCTTGCAACTCCTTATATTGAGCAGCCGCTTCCAATTGCTCCATCTTTTGAGTAGTTTCTTCTATAGTAAGCTTCAGCTGCTCGATTGACGGACTTTCAGCAAGAGTCTGCTCGAGCGTCTTTACAGCAGGCTCGATTTGCGCCAGCTGTTTTTCGTAATGCTCTTTATGTGCCTCGTTCTCCTGCTGCTCGGTTTTTGCAGCCTTTAACTCTTTTTTTAACGCTTGTATTTCTTGCTGTAAAATGGGCTCGTCAATTGCAGCCTGTTCTTTTGCAGCTATTTCCTTTGTTAGCTCCTCAAGCCACGCCTCAAGCTTTTCTAGCTCTTCTTCAGCCTTGGTAATACTAGATTTTAGTTCCTGTTCACGTTCTGTAAAGGCTATGATTTCCTCTTCAATTGCTGCGAGAGTTTGCTCACGCCACTGAAGCGCAACATTTTCCTCAATAAATTTTTTCCCTTCTTCTTCAATGCTTTCCGTTCTACCATAGCGTAAAATTCGAATTTCTTGATTAGAAAGAAGTCGACCTAATGCATTGTCCACGGCTAGATTTGATTGTGAAGCTACAAGTGTTTTTAAACCAGCCTTCACATTTTGCTGACAAATTTCAGAAATAACGGTTGTTTTCCCTGTGCCAGGAGGTCCTTGAATGACAAACAAATCTTCAACAGACAATGCGCCTAAAACAGCTCGTCGCTGATACTCGTTTAAATTATTGTGAAAAACAATATCTTCTCGTAGCTTAGATGTTCGAACTGTTGGACGCTTTTCAAATAGTATAGTTTCTAAATTAGGGTTAACGGCCTCGCCCTTTTCTAGCTTTGTAAAACCATTGCGTAATCGTCTAATTTGACTCAATGTCGCAAAATTACTAAAGCTCGCTTGCTTCGAACGAAGGTTCAGCTGACCTTTACGTGCTAAATCTTGCACAAAAGGCTTTAAGTCAATTTCTATTGTCTGCTTCCCTGCATTAGACTTTAATACTTGTCCAATTTCACCGCGCACTCCTTGAATGTTCACACTTAACCCTTCAAGCTTCTTCCATTCCTTCGATTTTATATAAGGGCAGACTATTGTAAGCCTAGTAAAATCTTCATTATAATAGCTTTGCTTAAATTCTGTATGAATGTCATCAACGGTCGCATCACGTTCTTGAATTTTTAAAAAGCCTTCCCAGCTCGAAATACGCTTTTTCACATATTCCGTGCGCTCTTCGGCTATTGGTAGCCCTCTTATTTTTGTATGAAGATCAAGCGGAATCCCTGCTCCATTATTAGGTCTTGTGACAAATTGTAATGCTGCTGGTAAGCGTCGATTTGTATTGATGGGGCCTCGCATATGTACAAAACGAAGATTTGTAGCTAGCAACCCTTCAACCTTTAGCACACAATCCATAATGGCTGTTTTCTCAGCAAGGACGTCCGTTAACTTTTCATTTTGCTCTGCATTAAAATAAATCGATAAAAACGTCTCACCAATTGTTTTAGCTTTGCGCTTTTCGATATAGACGGTAAATGCTTTTTGTAAGGCAAAAAAGGCATGCTCATTTGCTGAGCATTCCTCTACCGCTTCCTTCGCCTTATTCGTCAATATGAGATTACAGCGTTGTTTTTCTAGTACAGCGATGTCCTGCATGAGCATCCCTCCCTTCCGATTCACTAAAATTATATTTTATCACATCGCGAGAGGATACTTGAAAAGAAAAATCCCCTGCACAGTGATTTCCTTCCACCGCACAAGGGATAAATATCTTATTAATGTTGGTCGATCGGTTCTTTCGGCAATGTTTTGCTCATTTCACAATATTGCACAAAAACACGAGCCAATTCACGTAAGCGATTATGAACATCTTCGTCTACAATATTATTATCTGCATCAAAATGAGATGTGTGTGTATATACATAGTTCGGAGTCACAAGTGCACGGAAGTAGTCTAAAATTGGCTTTAACTGATTTTCTACTACTAAATGGTGTTGATATGTGCCACCATTGGCCACGATAGATACTGGCTTATAGCGCATTGTTTTTGGATGCAAGAAATCAAATGCATTTTTCAAAACGCCCGGAATAGATGCTTGGAAAATCGGTGTAGCGATAATATACGCATCCGCTTCCTCAAACTTTTGAATCATTTCCTTCATGTCATCATTTAACGGTGAACCATCTACAATTTGATGCTTATATTGACTAAAATGCATAATTTCTAATTCGAAACTAGCATCTAATTCTTTAATATAATGCTCCACTTGCTCTAAAATAGCACCAGTTTTACGACCAAACATCGTGCCATCAACGAGTAATATTTTCATTTTCTTTTTGCCTCCACATTCAACTTCTACAATGATATTGTAACAAATGAAAAGAGGCACGAAAAGAATTGTAGTAAATAAAACCGTAAATTCAGTCTTTAGGCGGAATGTGGTCTACACAAGAAATATCGCTTCAGAAAAAAGACATTGGTATGGCGATTACTTGTTATTAAAATAATATTTGGCCATAAAGTGGGGTTGATTTCCGTTCCGCCCATGCGCTTCGTTGTTGCTGTCGCTACTTGCGGGTATTTGCCTTGCTTTCGCGGGTATTCGCCTTGCTTCCGCGGGTATTCACGCTTCCGCGGGTATTCGCCTTGCTTCCGCGGGTATTC
Source organism: Lysinibacillus zambalensis (assembly GCF_040183165.1). Classification (NCBI taxonomy): domain Bacteria; kingdom Bacillati; phylum Bacillota; class Bacilli; order Caryophanales; family Bacillaceae; genus Lysinibacillus; species Lysinibacillus zambalensis. The sequence continues at coordinate 67,742 of NZ_JBEGDG010000022.1, read as the reverse complement.
GCCTTGCTTCCGCGGGTATTCACGCTTCCGCGGGTATTCGCCTTGCTTCCGCGGGTGTTCGCTTCGCTTCCGCGGGTATTCGCCTTGCTTCCGCGGGTATTCACCCTGCTTCCGCGGGTATTCACCTTGCTTCCGCGGGTATTCGCCTCACTTCCGCGGGTATTCACCCTGCTTCCGCAGGTATTCACTCTGCTTCCGCGGGTATTCACCTTGCTTCCGCGGGTGTTCGCTTCGCTTCCGCGGGTATTCACCTTGCTTCCTCGGGTATTCACTCTGCTTCCGCGGGTATTCACCTTGCTTCCGCGGGTATTCGCCTCGCTTCCGCGGGTATTCACCTTGCTTCCGCGGGTATTCACCCTGCTTCCGCGGGTATTCACCTTGCTTCCGCGGGTATTCACCCTGCTTCCGCGGGTATCCACCTCACTTCCGCGGGTATCCACCTCACTTCCGCGGGTATCCACCTCACTTCCGCGGGTATTCACCCTGCTTCCGCGGGTATCCACCTCACTTCCGCGGGTATTCACCTCGCTTCCGCGGGTATTCACCTCGCTTCCGCGGGTATTCACCTCACTTCCGCGGGTATTCGCTTTGCGCTGATCCCTGAGTAGTCGCCCAGTCGTAACGAAGATCAGCTTTGTCTGCATTGAATACATTTTAAAAAATAATTCCCAATCTTTGATGATGAACCTTTATTTATCCCTACGATGTTGGAAATTTACCTCTTTATCTACAACTGTTTCCTCTATTTTATATTTATCTCGATTAATCACGACTTCTTGATTTACTTTATCTTCTTCATCGCTGATACTCGATAATTTGCGTTTCTTCCAATTAAATATATTTTCTCTTGAAACGTCCTCATTCTGCGTTTCGGGAAAATCTAACTGAGCCAACTCCTGTGATGGATAAATGGTAACCGGCTGTTTATTGCCGTACAGTGCAATAACGATCATCGCCTTCGCAACTTGGGAAGCTTCTATAGCTCTTGAACGTTTTAATGGTCCAACTAATAGTGGTTTTGCTAGCTTTAAAACCTTCTCTCCTGCCTTTTCACCTAAGCGAAACTCTTCTCTCTCTCCAACCAATAAAGATGGGCGAATAATAGAAAGTCTTTGTAAGCCTAGCTCCATAAGATCGTGTTCAAGCTTTCCTTTTACTCGATTATAGTAAAATGGAGATTTTTCATTTGCCCCCATTGCTGTAATGACTAGCATATGTGGGATTCCCCGTTTTTTGGCTAACGAGGCAATCGTTAGTGGATATTCAAAATCAACTTTTTCGAATTGCTCACGAGATCCTGCCTTTTTTATTGTTGTTCCTAAACAACAATAAAGCTCATTTGCAAGTTCGATATCTTTTTCCTCTAAAGTATCTAAATTACGAATTTTCACTTCTAGCTTTGGATGCGTAAATGCTGGCGCTCTTCGTGCAATCACCGTAACTGAAACATATTCATCATTTTCACATAATTGTTCTACAAGAGAGGTACCTGTTAATCCAGTAGCTCCTACAACAATCGCTGCGCGCATTCCCATTAGTTGTACCCCCTTCTAAGCTCATTTGCTCCAGAAACCATATTGCCGGAACAAAGCTTCTATTTTTGCTAATAAAACTGAAACAATCCTATATGTACTTTCTCGCAAACTCTACTTTATTTATCGGTCAAAAAAGGAGCTCTTACTCATTAAATTTGTAGAAGTTTGAAAAACTAATTAGAGCTATAATTTATCGAATCCTAATTTTTTACACATACTTGCCCAACATTCACCATAATTTAAATAGACGGATGAAAGGATGGGATACATTTGCAAAACGAAACTCAACCAATGGAACTAAATAAGACGATTGTCTTCATTATTGAAAGCTGTATTGATAAAGGGCTGTATCCTTTTGAACGGGTTGCAACGCTAGCAAAGCTACTTGCAAATGAACAAGTTTTCATATTTGTAAAGACCCCTTCAAATGATGGGATTCAAATTTTAATGAATGACAATCTCTCGCCAATTTTATTTGAACATTTCGATGAACTACCCAAGCAAATGAAAGGTATTCAGCCAGATTTAATTGTAAGAGATGGCCGTAACTCTGAAAGCTGGCAAGTACAAAATTTACGACCGTTCTGCAAATCAATCATCCATTTTGATGATTTAGGTGAGGGTGGTCAAGCCTGTGACTGTGTATTGCTAGCACTCTATCAAGAAGTTAAAGATTATTTACCCTCTCATTATATTGGTGGGAGCTTCAATTTTGCATTACCAGAAGCCTATCAAAATTTTGAGGATCGACCAGATAATAAAATACCCGAAAACCCACCTCATATCGTTGTTGCTTTTGAGGATGGGGACGAGCATAACTTAACCTACCGTACTCTTCGACACTTAACGCAGCTACAAATCCCACTACAAATTACAGTGATGATAGATGATAGCTATCGACATGCAACAGATGATTTGCAAATGATGGTACTTAGTCGTCGTAACACTGCCATTCTTCGTGATAAAAACGCACTCCTAAAACTATTACCAAAAGCAGATGTTATTATTTGTAATGCTAACTATACACCATATAAAATTGCCTCTTATGGTGTACCTTGTATTACACTTGCACAAACTGAGGCTGAACTATTACATGCCTTCCCTCGCGAACATAATGGCTTCATTCACCTTGGACTTGGTCGCAAAATGAAACAATCACAAATTCAAAACGCTGTCATGGAATTTTTATTACATGAGGCTCGAAGTGAACGGGCTGTTAAAAAACAACGACAGCTCAATCTTGCAAGTAACAATGAAGCACTACAGTCCTTACTTTTAGATTTCGCTTACGATCGACATAATATAGCTTCTACTTAGTGATTCTTTGAAGGTGGATATGATACAATATAGAAGAATTTCATCTTTAATTACAGAAGTGGATTCAAGCAACATAAGTACCCGATTGATAGTAACTAATAAGCGGTGGGGGATAAAAACCTCCATCGCTTTTACACGCATTCGTTATACAACTAAACACATAAAGGAGCAATTATCATGCCATCAAAAAGTGATATTGAATATCAAATTAAAGAGCTAAAAATGGATTATATGAATTTACAAGGCGACATTGAGAAGCTTGAATCTACAGGTCATAATGATCAAGTAGCAAAAGCAGAGCAACGCCTTGCAAATATGGAAGCAACGCTAGCAGAGTTAAATAAACAATTAGCAGAACTATAAAAATGATATTGGCGGTCATAAAAAAGCTTAGGCCGCTATCCCGGAGGAACATATATGGCAATATTAACAGTTGAAAATTTAGGTCATTCATTCGGTGACCGCACGCTTTTTAAAGATGTCTCTTTTCGTCTAGTTGAAGGTGATCATATTGGTCTAGTAGGTGCAAACGGTGTTGGTAAGTCAACATTAATGGGCATCATTACGGGTCAAGCAATCCACGATACTGGTAAAGTTGAATGGCTTCCAGGAACACATTACGGCTATTTAGATCAGCATACAGTACTGACAGCTGGCCGCACTATGCGTGATGCACTACGTGACGCCTTCCTTCCTTTATACAAAAAAGAAGAAGAGCTTAATGAAATTACAGGGAAAATGGCTGAAGCGACACCAGAAGAATTAGAAGAATTACTAGAGCAAATGGCTGAGGTGCAAGATGCTCTGGATGCAGGGGATTTCTATTCTCTTGATATGAAGATTGATGAGGTTGCACGTGGTCTTGGTCTTGATGCAATCGGCTTGGACCGTGATGTCGCTGCTCTTTCTGGTGGACAACGTACAAAGGTATTACTAGCTAAGCTATTACTTGAAAAACCAAAAGTATTATTACTAGATGAGCCGACAAACTATCTTGATGAAGAGCATATTACATGGTTGAAAAACTATTTAAAGAACTATCCACACGCTTTCTTATTAATTTCGCATGATACAGAGTTTATGAATGAAACGGTGGATGTTATTTTCCAACTAGAGTTTTCAAAATTAACTCGCTATACGGCGACATATGAAAAGTTTTTAGAGCTTGCTGAAATCAATAAACGTCAGCATATCGATGCTTATGAAAAACAACAGGAATTCATTAAAAAACAAGAAGATTTTATTGCGAAAAATAAAGCGCGCTACTCAACTACTGGTCGTGCAAAATCTCGCTCCAAGCAGCTTGACCGCTTAGAGCGTATCGACCGTCCTGAAACAGCTGTAAAGCCTGAATTCGGCTTTAAAGAGGCACGTTCTTCTGGTCGTTATGTAGTAGAGGCTGAAAACTTAGTCATTGGATACGACAAAGACAAGCCATTACTTCCTCCACTTACATTTGCTATTGAACGTGGGGAAAAAATTGCTCTAGTCGGTATGAATGGTGTCGGTAAATCAACATTATTAAAAACGATGTTAGGCAAAATAAATCCGCTAGATGGAAAAGTGATTCGTGGTGACTATCTTTACCCATCTTACTTCGAACAAGAAGTAAAAGCTGAAAAAATTACACCTATTGATGATGTGTGGAATGCCTTCCCTTCTATGGAGCAAGCACAAGTACGTGCAGCATTAGCACGCGCAGGACTAAAAACGGATCATATTACTCGCCCACTTAATTCTTTATCTGGTGGTGAGCAAGCAAAGGTACGTTTATGTAAGCTCATGATGGATGAAGCAAACTGGCTTTTATTTGACGAACCGACAAACCACTTGGATGTCGATGCAAAAGACGAACTAAAGCGTGCCATGAAAGAATTTAAAGGCACAATCGTATTAGTAAGCCATGAACCTGATTTCTATGAAGGTTTAGCGACAAAAGTTTGGAATGTCCAAGACTGGTTTACTTCAGGACAACAAAACTAAAAATAGTATTAATGAGGGCCGCTTCCGCTATGATTTTTTTGATCATTCGGAGCTGCCTTCTTTTTTTTTCTTGAAACTCATACTGGGCTTAGTGGATTATTTCACGTTGAATTTTAATAGAATATCTTTCTTCAGCCTTTCTTTGAACACTTTCTCATCTTTGTTTGTTGGAATGTCCTGTGCATCGCCGCCATCTAGGTTGAACTTACCATTGTTCATATTGATAATACTATAGCCGCCCATACCGTTGTTCTTCAGGAACATGATATAGCGTCTGCCTTGCTTCAGCTCGCGGTATCCATCTGTTGTAACTTTTGTTTGTTGTTTGTCAGCTTCCGTGATAATACCAACCGGTTCAATCACTTCCATTTGTGAGCCGATGTTTATTCCTTCAGGTTGCTTAATTATGCGCTCGATGTTTAGTTTTGTTAGCGTATAAAAGTCTTGAAGCGTGCCGTCTTCATACTTCGTCGATTGATGTACACGGTTAGTAAAGTCATCTATAGGGGATGCGACGAGAATAATATCTGCACCTTGGCTGAGCTCATCAGCCGTTTCATACCCAATATAATTAGCTTGAATATCAACCGTACGTATGCTGTCCGTTGCTGATTCAGTGACATCAACCGTATGTTGTTCAGAATCAGGTGTTGTATTATTTTGAACAACATCATTATTAACTAAAGATAATATTCCAATAGATACAAGTAAACTAGCAGCTACAACGACACCTTTCACATTTTTGCTTTTTCTACTTCTTTGCCTTTCATTCTTCGCTTTTAAAATGCCCATTTCACTCCTCTTATGAAGTTCTTTTGGGATATCAATTTTTTCAACCTCTTGTTTTATTTTATTACTCATTCATACGATCTCCTTCAAAGTATTTATTTCTAAGTTTCTTTATAGCTCTATATAAAACCGATTTTGCGGTTCCTAACGGCATATCTAACAACTCGGCAATTTCTTTAAAGGTATGATTTTGATAAAACCTTAAAAGTACGACACTCTTTTCATCCACCTCCAAACCATCTATCAAGTCTTGTAATGATAAAGAAAGAGGAATATCTTCTTCTTCGGTTTCAATGAACTCCTCGTATTCTGGTCTTATTAAAACCACCTTACTATTTTTTTAATTAAATTGATTGCACTGTTCATCGTAATTTTCATCAGCCAGGTTTTAAAATATTCTGGGTTGTTCAATGTATCTATCTTTTTAAATGATTGATATGCTACTTCTTGAACGACGTCTAAAGCATCTTCTTTGTTTTTGACATATACATAAGCCACTCGATAAATTTCTACCTCATATTGCTGAAAAAGCGTTAAAAAGGCTTCGTCATTCCCTTTTTGAGCTTTTTTCACTAATCGTATAATTGTAGTTTCCCCTCTCTTCTTTTTTCCTACCCTTTATAGACAATCGAAAGTTTAAATTGGCTTAAGCTTTTTTGATTTTTTTATAAAGTAACCTGAATAGACTTACTAGTTATCCGAGCTGTTACCTACATGAACATTCCGCCCCCTACCCAAAGAACAAAAAAAATTATTTATTTATGCATAAAAACCTGCATCCAATCATAAAAATAATGAGTGGATAAACAATATATCTATTATCTATAAATCAGACTATTTCTCTCTCTATTAAAACTGCTCTCTTCATTCTATGAGCATCTATTGTTAAGGCTTAGCAAAACTTACATCATTGTAAGCTTAATTCGCGAAACTTTTCGCTCTTTTGTGCGTATATTTTAGTGTAATAAAAAAAATGTTATTTCTAGTTAAATTTTTAAAAATAAATATTGATTTATATATAGCTTACTAGTAAGATATATGTATAACCTATTTAACTTACTAATAAGATATATATTAAATATAATCCTAAAAAAGAAAGCGGGGAATGAAGAATGACAGTTACAATTTACACACAAGCGAGCTGTTCTTCATCCAGAAAAGCATTAAAATGGTTAAAAGATCACAACATCGAATATAAAGAAAAACGTATTACATCACATCCACTAACACTTGCTGAATTTAAAGAGATTTTAAGCATGACAGAAGATGGAACAGATGAAATTATTGCTACTAACTCAAATGATTTTAAAAATTTAAATATTGATATTGATCAGCTCTCTATCCAAGAGTTGTTTGCCATCATCCAAGCTCATCCAAGAATGTTACGAAGCCCAATCTTAATTGATGAAAAACGTATTCAAGTTGGGTACAATGAGATGGACATTCGCCGTTTTATTCCACGCAAAGTCCGTGCCTATGAGTTAAACGCGATGACAAGATTAGCACAAGAAAGTTAAAACAGTTTTGGAGTTGACCTTATATGGATCAAGAAAAACAAATAGCCATTACCTCTTTGTTTGAAGTAGTATCTTCCATTGAGCGTAAGTGGGCAAACGAGTGGAATAATCATAATGTACTCGGCTTTTCAAAATCCCATATTTTAATTTTAGACTACTTATCGCAGGAGGGACCAAAGCGCCCTTCTGCCATTGCTGATCGGTTAAAAGTGACAACAGGTGGTGTCACTGTTTTAACAACTAAGCTCATTAATGCTGGCTTTATTGAAAAAACACAGCATGCAACAGATCGACGAGCTTCTCAATTGAAAATTACAGCTGATGGCGAAGATATTTTAGAAGAGTCCCGTCAGCAAGTTAACGAACTTATACAAAATATGTTTGGTATGCTGTCAGCTGAGGAAGTCCAAACATTACGTAATATTTTTTCGAAATTACTCAACGCTGAAACTAATCGATATGAGTAAACACTTCATTTTCACACCGTAAAAAGTTAGACGAGCATCTAACTTTTTACGGTGTTTTTCTGTTAGCTCAATTTTTTAGTAACCTCCCCTTCCCCTTTCGTTTGTACATCATTAAAAGGGTGAAGATTTCTCCTCACCCTAAAGCTTTATCTCATTTATGCCTCGGCATAATTACATCCGGAATCCGCATTCATCTCACTAAACTAGATTTGGCGCTTTCACTTCTTCTGGAATACCGCATTCATACTGTTTCCCAGCTTTTAAATTCTCAAATTCCCCCTTCGCTTTTTTAATTACATCAGGATTTAGTAAGGAATCCAGCGCAGCTCCTGCCATTGCTTTTGCCGCATAATGCATTCCTTTCATGCCGAGTGAAGATCCAAAAGCAGCGGTTGCTTGCCAAGTATGCACTTGGACCCCATATGGAGCACAAGTTGTCAATACCTGACCAAGGGGCGCAATCCACGAAACGTCCCCTAAATCGCTAGAACCTTGCATGGATTGGCGAAAAGTTTGTGGCAAATGAAATACTTGCTCCACCAATACCTCCTTACTTATTTCATTTGGTACAAATGATTGCTGGGCGGTACCTGCAAGAACAGAAGGATCTAATGAAGCCTGTAGCTCCTTTGCAAAAGTAAGCTCGGCCTCTGTAAAGGATAATGGCGATAGCTCGTTCCATTGCGCCAACATTTGCTCATTTAATGTGAGGTTCGGTAATGTATCATAACACCCTGCCTTCAGCTCCCAATGTACTTCTGTTTCTGTCATCATCGCTGCCCCTTTCGCCACCTTAATGAGTCTGCGTTCTAAATCTTTGACAGCATCACGATTTGCTCCGCGTAGGTAATAATAGACACTCGCTTTATCTGGAACAATATTTGGTGCTAAGCCACCATTTGTAATTTGATAATGAATTCGAGATCCGTCTGGTACATGCTCGCGTAAATAATTGGCTCCGATATTCGTGATTTCAACAGCATCAAGCGCACTTCTCCCTAAATGCGGCGCACTAGCAGCATGTGCTGTCCGACCTGAAAAATAAAATTCAATAGCAGTGAGTGCTTGCATAGAAAAGTTCGCTGTCACGTTGAACGTCCATGGATGCCACGTATAGACAACATCTAAGTCATCAAAAACACCAGCACGTGCCATATACGATTTTCCAGATAACAATTCCTCCGCAGGACAACCATAATAGCGGATCGTTCCCTGTATATTATGGAGCGTCATCAATTCTTTTAAGGCAACTACAGCTTCTACCCCAGCCGTTCCTAATAAATTGTGGCCGCAGCCATGCCCAGCTGCCCCCTCCTCCACTGGAGAATATGACGAACTGACTTGCTGCGATAACCCTGGAAGTGCATCAAACTCTCCTAAAAATCCGATGATTGGACTCCCTGAACCCCACTGTGCATAAAAGGCAGTTTGTACATCGCCAATCGGCGTAACAATTTCAAACCCTTCTTTTTTTAGAGCTTCTTGTTGCAGCGAAGACGCAAATATCTCTTCATAGCCTAACTGAGGATTTTCCCAAATTTGCTTTGCCATATGACTAAACGTTTCTTCATTTTCTTGCATCCACTCAAATAGTTGTTGTTTCACAGTTCGTATCCCTCCACAGATTTTATAGTTGTTTGTTGCTGATGGTTAACTGGTAAAGTAATAGCGATTACAGCCGCAATGACACACATAATGGCTAAAAATATAAACGATGTTTTAAAGGAACCACCCGATGCATTAATTAAATACCCCATAATTGTTGGCGAAATAATCCCCGCTGCTTGTCCACCAAAATTGACGAGGCCAAAAGCTGTCCCAACATTTTGCTGATTGACAACACGATGTGGCGTTGTAAATATGAAAGAGGCCATAAAAGCTACAAATATAAAGGCGATTGACTGATACGTAATAGCTATTGCTGCAGAGCCGGCTGTAGCCATGAGATATAAACAAACAGCCAGCACGGCCGCTCCGAAAATTACGCCATATTTCGAACGCCCTCCTAACTTTGAGATGATACGCCCACTTACAATCATACCAACCATTCCAAAAATCGCTGGTATGGCCGCGATGAAGCCGACATTTTTCAAATCAAGACCATGCACTTTCATTAAATAGGTTGGCATCCAGGTATTTAAGCCCCAGTTTGCAATATTCATAAAGAAGAAAATAAGAAGTACACGCATTAAATACGTATTTTTTAATACTTTGCCAAAAGAGCCCTTCTCTTCTTTTTCCTTTCGCTCCTCTGACGTAAATGTTTGTGCATGTTTAGTACTCCATAAAAGAGCGATTACAAAAATAAGACCTAGACCCGAAATTAAGAAAAATACATTGCGCCAATCCATTGCCAATAATAGCGGTGCACAAATAATAGGAGCGACGGCACCACCGATCATATTGGATGACATCATCGTCGTTTGAGCATTTGTACGTTGTTCTTTATGAAAATAAATAGAAATTGCTTTTGTACTTGCGGCAGGATATCCGCCTTCTCCAATACCAAATAAAAATCGAATGAAGAGCAATGAAGTGAGTGACCAAGCTAACCCTGTAAACGCTGTGAAAATGGACCAAAAAATAACGGCACCAATTAATAATTTCTTCGTTCCATACTTATCCGTTAACCATCCTCCAGGAATTTGCATAGCAGCATAGCCAAAGAAGAAGGCACTTAAAACAAATCCTAGTTCCGTAGCTGTTAAAGATAGGTCATTTCCAATATTGATTAAAGCTAGGCTAATAGCAGTTCTATCAATGTATGAAACCATCCATCCAAAGAATAAAACGCCTAAAATCAAATGACTGCGGTTTTTTAGTTCGACATTCATACCTCCACCCCCTCAATAATTATCTAAATATTAAGAAAAATAAAGGACGAAATCATTAGAATATCTTACAATGTTTATAAAGTTTCATTAGAATAAATTCCGAAATGAAAGGAAAGGAGTCGAAATAACAGTGTTTCTAGAGAAGCATACAGAACTTATATTGAACGACGACAATTGTAGCTTTTATATTTATGGTGCAACAAAGGAATGGTCTTTATTTTATGGGCGACCTTGTGAAATACAACCTAATTTAAAAGGAGTACATTGGAATAAAAAACAGCAACGCTTCAGTGCAATGTTATACATACCGGAGCCAAATGAGTGCATTGTCCAAGGTATTATCTTTGGAGACTTTACAGATTATGATGAGAAATTTTTAGTTTGGCAGCTAGAAAAGACCTTTTATCAGAAAACCCTTATACGGCAACGCGAGCAAAAGTTAGCTATTATACAGCTCATGGGCGCTATGAACTCAACGTTGAAAATAAAAACGCTATTACAAACGATTATGGATTTTGCCATTTTAGCAATTCCAGTCATTGACCGTGGATTTTTAATGTTATTCAATCCTGAAATGGAGCGTTTATATACGGTAGCTAGTGCGGGTGTAACAGAGCGTATTTTTGATTACGCTCCTCAATTAGGCGAGGGAATGGCAGGCTATACATTCCAAACAGGTGTATCGGGCATTTACAACTACCAAGAAACATTAGAGATTATGAGCAACGTCACAAAGCTTAATCTAGACGCATTAATGGAAGCTGCACATTTGGGAAGAATCGAGAATAATACATCGATGGCTGTTCCGATTACCTTTCATGAAAGAAAGCTTGGTATTATGATTGTCCATCAATATACGAATAAACGTGCTTTTCAACAAAGTGATTTAAGACTCCTAGAAAGCTTCGCATCGCAGGCTGCCGTTGCTATAAGAAATGCGGAAGCTTATGAAGAAATAGAACGGTTAAATGCTTACTTTATAAAGCAACACGACATTCATCAAATCTTTCTTAAACTTTCCCTGCAAAATGTGCAAGAACTAAAAATCATTCAAACAACGAAGGAATTATTACAATTAGACGTTCAATATGTAAATTTAGCAGATCGTAAAACATTTTTACAGCTAGCAGAAATGAACAAGCTCTCAGCCATTAAAAAGGACCAATTAATTGATATCGGCTATGTCTTCCCTATTGGAAATGAAAAAGAAACATTCGGTTATTTAATTATTCAACAATTGGAGAAATTAACGAGTCAGCAACGTATGATTATTGAAAATGCGGCGATGAGCTTAACGTTAAAATCATTACAAATACAGGCAGCTGGACAAACGATTTTTAAAGAACGTTTTGAGCTTTTCCAACAACTTATTTCTGGACGCGCCCCCCTCGTTGATTCTCGTTATGATGAATTAGGACTTGATATTAAGAAACCAACATTCGTCGTGAAATTTAAGCTAAAACAATTTTCCCACAAAAATAGTATGCAATTTATTCAACATGTGCAGCAGTATTTCAAAGATCAACATTTTATATTTACAAAACGCGAAACGGTCGTTTGGACACTACAAGGAGATACAGCCTTTCGCCAAAAAATAAAACAACAATTAACGCAGGCCATCATTAGTTGGGTCCAGTTTTATCATCAACAGGTGGCAATAGGCATTGGAGATGTACATGATCACTTACTAATGGTCGCTCAAAGTGCAGAAGAAAGTAAACAAGCACTCCGACAAGCTCTGCGCCACACACAAAAAGAAGAGGCAGTAACCATTTTCGGTTATGAGGATTTAGGTATTAATCGACTGTTCAGCAAGCAAAGCGAAGAAGAGCTTGGACAATTTGTCCATGATATACTCGCTCCGTTATACAAGCTAAAGGATGAAACTTTACTGACAACACTTCGTTGTTACACTCATCAAGATCGTTCCATTTCGAAAACGGCTTCCACCTTACACATTCACCAAAATACGCTATATCATCGACTCGAAAAAATCGAGCAATTGTTAAATCGAGATCTACACAACCCAGCACATTATTTAGAAATTCATTTAGCCTTGCATTTAAGTGAGTGACTTTAATTTCTTCCATCAATCAAAATCCCCATCAAAAAAAGATGCATCGCAAAGTAATTTTGCAATGCATCTTTTTTGGGATTGGCCGAACGAATACTTCCGTCTAAGTAATACTGCTAGTGCGACCAATGCATTTCATCATGCTGGTAGCACTGACTCTACGATAGCTACATCGGCCATTAGCATTTCTTTCAAACGAGCTTTCGCACGGAATAAACGAGATTTCACAGTACCAATGGAAACTTTCATAATTGTAGAGATTTCAGCAAGTGAATATTGGTCTATGTAGAAATACCATAAAGTTTTACGATAGATTCCATCTAGTTCGCCCATTTTATCTTGTACTAATTGAGTAACAATATCTTTTTCTATTTTTTCTTCAGTTGAAATGTCATTATTGGGAACCAAATCTAATATCGGTACGTCTAATGTTTCAGGTTGGTTCATCATGTATTTACTACGTCGTGTTGTTTTACGATAGCGATCTCTAAATGTATTCATTGTAATTGTTGTAAGCCAAGCTTTAATATGCTCCACCTCGGCAACGCTATTCTCATAGCGTACAACCTTTACCCATACTTCTTGCATTAAATCTTCAGCTTCTACAGTATTGCGAGTAAGTTTTAAACATAAGTGGTATATGTAACGATTAAATTCCTCATATACGCCTTCTAATTTTTCATTCATTTTGTATTCCTCCGCTTCTTGTTCTTGCTTCTATATACATTCTCGCAAAATAATGTATTACACTCTATCGTATTGGCTTTCAATTACATTACAATCATGTAAGCTTAAATCCTTTCACTTGTAATATTCGTAAATAATGTTTTATTACAATACTTAATTTGCGGAGGAAAGCTACATAGCGCGCTCCTTCTACTTTGTTTTTATTGCACCCCTAAAAACATTTCCTTATATTCTCTAACAAACTGGTACCCCTAATTTAGGATCATCACCAAAACGTGTGGTTGATTTCCGTTCCGACTGGGCGCTTTCCTGGGGGCGTCCGATGAGCCGCTTGGGCCCAACATGAAGTTGGTTACGAAGGCGTTATCACAGGACGTGATGCTCTTAGCCTTCGTTCCCCTTTTTGCTCGCTCCAGGGTCTCGGGTCAACACGATGTTGGTCACGAAGGCGTTATCACAGGATGTGATGATTTTAGCCTTCGTTCCTCTATTGCTAATCCAAAAGGAGTCGCCCAGCCTCCACTCCAATCAACTTATTTACAAAGTAGACGTTTTAAAAAAAATCATCCACAAATTTTGGTGATGAACCTTAAATAATTCAGAGTTAATTCAACAACCCTAATCGAAAGGCGGAAGCGACAACCTGTGTGCGATTTTTTGCTTTTAGCTTAGTCATTAAGCTACTTACATAATCTCTTACTGTGTGCTCGCTTAAAAACAGTAGGCTTCCTATTTTTTTATTGTCATACCCTTCCGCTAATAAGCCCAAAATCATAGATTCCCTTTCCGTTAAGTGAAACTCAGAGGTTTTCTTTTCACCTTTTCTTGATAAAAATAACCCTAAGCGTTTCCCAACTTGTTCAAGTAACTGTAATTCATCTTTCGTGCAATCAAATTCTTCTCCTAGCTGATCAAATGTAAGCCACCCAAACAATTGATCTTCATGAATAATCGGTATAAAGATAACCGAGGACAAATTAAATAAGTTGATATGCTCTTCTTTTACATAATTTTTAGGATCTTTTAAATAAATTGGTTTCTTTGAGCTAAAGACTAAATCTTGTTCAGTCAACTGCCCCTTCATACTCTGTACTTTTGAAAGCTCCGCTCCAATAACTCCGTAAAATTGATTTGACCATGGAACATATGCATAAAAGACACATCTTTTATAGTGAAAATATTCTTCACATTTTTTTAATATATAGGCTAAATCTTGATAACCGGAACAACGAATCAATAACTTATTTAATCGATCTAACAATAGGAGGTTTTTCAGTTCCGAACTTTCTTGTGATTCAGAATGTGTCTTATCCTTTTTCTCACATGTGTTATAACATTGAACAAGAGAAGTGAAAATCGATAGTAAAAACATGACTATTGCGTTCATTCGGCTATGCTTCTGTTGCATCATAAAGGTAATCAAGGACTTCTCAAACATTAATTGAAACAGGTTAAAGCTTTTCATATCTATAGTGGATAATTGTGACTGAAGCCACGTATCTAAATAACTTTCATATTCTTCATTTATTTCTTCAATATCAATATGAGTTAACAGGAGAATAAACGAATCCAACAGCATCATAGTCCTTTTTCGATCTGACTCAGAAATAGAAGGTTCTAGATTAAGATAGATATTTATATTTTCTTCTATCTGTTTGCTATAGATTTTAATGAACAAGACGAATTCTTGAAATGTAACTTCTTCATATAATTTAGTCATATAAATCCTGCTCCTTCACAATCTATTACCCTATAAATGGACGATATATACACAATATTATACAGCATCTTATAGGATAGTATTTTAGAGTGAAACGAGTATGATGGAAGTATCACTATATATACCAACATTAAAATAAAAGGCGGGATTAAATATGAAACTAAAAGATAAAGTAGCAATCGTAACAGGTGGCGCAAGTGGCATTGGTGAAGCGACTGTTCGCCTATTTGTTGAAGAAGGAGCAAAAGTGGTCATTGCTGATTTCTCGGATCGTGGACAAAGCATCTCAGAAGAATTAAATAGTAATGGATATGATACTCTTTTCGTCAAAACAGACGTAACTAAAGAAGAAGACATCCAAAACATGATTAATGAAACGGTCAATAAATACGGTAAGCTAAATATTATGTATGCAAACGCTGGTATAGCTGATGATGCTCCAGCACATGAATTATCCTACGAAAAATGGAAAAGAACGATTGATATTAATTTGTCAGGTGTATTTCTTTCTGATAAATATGCCATTGAACAGTTTCTTAAACAAGGTACAGGCGGTGTTATCGTTAACGCTGGTTCCATTCATAGTTTTGTTTCCTTGCCAGCACCAACAGCCTACTCCTCTGCAAAAGGTGGCGTAAAACTGTTAACACAAAATTTATGTACTGCTTATGCAAAAGAAGGCATTCGTGTTAATGCAGTATGTCCGGGTTACATTGACACTCCCCTACTCTCTGAAGTAGATGCTCAAAAGAAAGAATATTTAGCTTCACTTCATCCACAAGGCAGACTTGGTAAACCAGAGGAAATTGCAAAAGCTGTGCTATTTTTAGCTAGCGATGATGCAAGCTTTGTCAATGGTACTACCCTTCTCGTTGATGGCGGCTATACAGCTCAATAATCCACCTTATTTATCAAAGCGACAAGCAAAATTACATATAGTGAAATTGATTTAACATGGTCTGAATTCGGTAATTTACTGGATACAGACCATTTTTTTCTAATCATATTCTAAAAAATGTTATATGATAAATGAAATACTATAAAAAGGAGCTGGCTATATGATGATCTTCTCACCATTATTTGAACACGATGTACCTGAAGTGATTCTCCCTTAACGGAGAATCATCATTTCTCCGTTAAGGACAAGCATTGTCTACAGATAACGGAGGGGAAAACATGAAAAAAACCTTATTAGGTTCCTTATATTTATCACTTGCTGCTAGTATTTGGGGCGGCATGTATGTAGTAGTTAAAGTAGTTGTCGATACTATACCACCTTTAGAATTAGTATGGCTGCGCTATATGATTGCCATCATCGCTTTGTTCATCATTGGCACAATGACAAAACAATCATGGCGAATTGACAAACGGGACTGGCTGTTAATCTTTATGATTGGGCTCATCGGAAATACAATTTCTATCGTTGCTCAAGAAATAGGTACTATGCTGTCTACTGCTCAAATGGGCGCCATCATTACAGCAACGACACCGGCATTTATGGTTGTATTTGCGAGATTCATTTTAAAAGAAAAAATCACGTTAAAAAAAGCTGTTTCTATTATTCTAGCGACATTCGGCGTCTACATGATCGTAGGCAGTGCACATATCGATTCCTCCCACCAATTAGGTGGGGTTGCTCTACTAATTGCTGCCCTCACCTGGTCATTAATGTCCGTTCTTATTAAACGGGTACCGGAGCAGTATTCACCAATCGTTGTCACAAGCTACGGAACACTTGTCGCTATCATTGTTTTAACACCTTTAGCCATTCCGCGATTAATACATTTAGACTTTCACGCTATGGCAGAACCATCCATCTGGGGTGGTCTACTCTACTTAGGCGTTATCTCTACAGCGTGCGGCTTCTTACTGTGGAATCGCGGATTACAGATGCTCAATGCCGCAAGTGGCGGTCTATTTTTCTTCTTTCAACCAATCGTCGGCACCTTCCTAGGATGGCTATTACTAGGCGAACAAATCGGCGTATCCTTTTGGGTTGGCACTGTATTAATCTTTAGTGGCGTACTATTGGTTATTCGCGAATAAGCATATGAAAAGCTGAATGATATTTCTCATTCAGCTTTTTATTAGAATTTATTTTCTTAATGAGTTCAGTTCAAACGATTGGGCGACTTCTTCGTGCCAAACATACTTTGGCTCGCTGCGCTTTCGAACATAAAACATCTATTGCCCCAAGCACCCATGTTATGTAACCCCTACTTCTATCCAATACCTCGTATACCATAAAAAAAATTTAGCTACATTGATTGACCCTCCCCTTACAGGAAGCATTATATTTAGAACAGGAGGTGATTGTAATGCTTACAATTGGTGAGTTTTCAAAGATATCACATCTCACATTGAAGACTCTTCGCTACTATGATGAAATTGGACTTTTAAAACCTGCTTTCATAGACGCTAAAAACAACTATCGCTATTATAATATTTCTCAATTAGAAACAGCTTTATTGATTGCACGCTTAAAAGGCTATTTATTTTCGTTGGAAGAAATTAAGGATATTTTAGCTAATTGGGAGGATACCGAACTTCTTAACTCTAAAATGAAAGCCAAACAAGAAAATCTGACACAACAGATTACATTTTATTCTTCGTTATCAAAAAAGTTAAAGCATGATATTCAGCTATTAGAAGAAAGGGCAAATATTATGGGTTATTTAGATCAGATTGAGGTTAGACTTGTTGATCACTTAGCCTACCATATAATATCTCAACGTAAACAAATAAATACCGCTGATTTTCTAATACACTTTAATGAGTTGTTTAGTAAAATTTCGTTTGAAAATTTATCACCTATTGCCAAACCACTTGCTATTTTCCATAGTTCAGAATATGAACCTGAAAATTATGATGTAGAAATTGCGATTCCCCTTGCAATGGCCACAAATAAAACAAAAGTGTTTAAACCCGGTCTTTGCGCAATGGCTACGCTTATTGGCTCTTACGATGAGTTACCTTCGATTCATACAAAGCTGCATGTTTGGATTGATGAAAGTAACTATAAACTGAACGGTGCTCCGTTTGAAGTTTATCAAACGGACCCCTATAGCACACCTGAGGAGAATAATATTACAGAGGTATACTTCCCCATTAAATAAAAAATGAAGGAGCGTCCTAAATGTATGGTATTAACAAGTCAACGATAAAAGAAAAAATTTTGATTTTAGTTGCTGAGATTATCTATTTAATCATTGCCTATTATTTACTTTTCATTACATATGACAAATCAGGCATTTCACTTGGGCTTTTTATTGCCTTAATTATTACAGCTTTACGATTAACAGCTATGATGTTTATATGGTTGCCTAGGGGTATTGCATGGCAAGAAGCCATCATGAATAGTCTAGCTTTCGGGATTTATTATTTAGGTTTCCCCATTTTAATGATTACTAGTAATCAGGATCCAAACTTAACAGTACTTATTGTAGGCTGGATATTATTTTTAGGGGGCAGTATGTTAAACACGGTTTCAGAGTTACTTAGAAAACCGTTTAAAGACAATCCTGTAAACAAAGGTAAACTATATACAGGCGGTTTATTTAAATATGCGATTCATATCAATTATCTCGGAGATTGCCTTTGGGTACTAGGCTTAGCGCTAATCTCTAACAATATGTATAGTTTGCTTATCCCTCTAGGTTTATTTTTAGTATTTATTTTTGGCTATATTCCAAAATCTGATGATTACCTTCAAAACAAGTACGGAGAACAATTTACATTCTATAAACAGACAACTAAAAAACTAATCCCTTTCATTTGGTAAGTAGTAAGAGGATCATCTATTTATAGGTGATCTTTTTTAACTTCTTTCAACATGTTTTCTGATCCATAAAAGAAAAAGCCTTCCTCCTGCTAAGAGTAGGCTTGAATACTAGAATAAAATAGTAGTCTCTTTACATTTCCTCCCTCCAACTACTGTTACAGGTTAAACTCAAGATCAGTTTAAAAAAGTTAACAAAGGTGTAGAGAGTCTACAAAAATTGTAGACTCTCATTTTTAATACTCAGCACCTAATGTATGATTCAAAGTCACCTTTTTACCACAATTGCAAAAGCTTAAAAAACCGATTCTAAAGTGCCGTTGGTTTACAAATCAAAGTGGTTATTTATCCCAACTATTTGGTTGCTAACAAATAAATTGTAATCGTGTTATAACAATTTTCTTTGGATAATCATATATTTAATCTAGGTTTGCTTTTCCACCGTGTTAATAAAAGAGCCATGTTACCCAATAGTATAAAATGACTAATGTAAAGATGACTGTAGGAGGAATCACGATGATAGTAACTTTAATGTATTCCCACCATGTGATTTTTACCTTACCGTTCCTTACGATGTGCATCCACATTAGTGTTGCAAGGGTACCCATAGGAAGTAACAGTGCACCTATGTCACTTCCAATAATGTTTGCTAAATAAGCGACTTTCAAGGAAATAGGGTCAAGCCCCATATTGGTTAACGTAATAGTTCCTACCATAAGCGCTGGATGGTTATTGAAGATATTGGAAAGCACTGAAAGTAATCCGCCCATTAAGACACTCGTATTGAGTAGGTTTTCCGAAACCAATGGACGCATAAATTGAATTAACCATTCCGTTAAGCCAATATTATTGAGACCATAGATGATGACGTACATACCAAATGCAAAAACGATAATATACCAAGGTGTTTTTTTCAACATATCACCTGGTGGTATTTTTAAATAAGCCCATCTCCATCCTAAAAGAACGAGAGATCCAATTACCGCCACAACAGAAACTGGAATTCCTAAAAACGAGGCAAGGAACAGACTTATCCGAACGCCAAATACAAATAGAAGTACGTTTAGCATAAACCTAGTACGCTTTTTCTTCGAATCTCCTAGAGCAGTTTGTTTAAGTGGATGATAAGAAGGCAGTGACATCCCTGTTACATTTGTCGGAACAGTTTTAGGTATGTTTTTTTTGAAATATAAAAACAGTAATCCAGCAAGTAGTAATAAACCCATTGTTGCAGGAACAAACATCATTGCTGTATGTGAATACAAACTCATATCGACAATTTTTAATGCAATTAAATTTACGATGTTACTTACCCCGATTGGAGCACTGGATGCTGTTGCAATTAAACCTCCAGAAAGTAAATATGGAATCTTTTGATGATTTTCTAATCCCATATTGTTTAATAACATAATTAGAATTGGTATTGCGATTAAAATACTACCATCATTATTCACGAAGAGTGTCATGAGAAAGCATAAGAGATTGACATACCAGAATAATCGAATGCCAGATCCATTTGCTTTCTCAGCAAGCAGCTCTGCAACCCAGTTAAAGAACCCGAAGCTTTCTAATACAATCGCCATAACAATTGTAGCTATAATGGTAATCGCAGCATCACTGATAGTTTGTATAATCGTGAAAAGGTCTGTCATGGTCACACTACCGCAAAGTATTACTATAATCGCACCTACCAATGCAGGAATAGCCTCATTCATATTTCTAGGTCTCCAAAAAATGAAACCAAGAGTAACTAAAAAGGTCAGTATCGTTATTATTTCGAATGTTTGCATAGTATTTTCACCTTCATGCAGTATTATTTAATTCTGAAAATAACTTGTTATTAAAATAATAGGCCCTTACCTCTCATTCATTAGGTTAGCGATGCTGTCATAGTATAAATATGTAAAAAGTTAAAACTCCTTTAGTTTTACACCTATTTTCTCTAATATTTATAGTAAATTACTCAAATATTAAAATAGTATTCTGTAAAGAATAGACAAGATTTACTGTTGTGGTGTTGAAGGCGAATATAAAAAAATTATGAGTTCAAGCAAGATCTGATCTCATGCCACGTATTTTCAAAAAAACTTTGGTTAAAGAGATTGCTACAATAGTAGTTAGTTTCCTAATTTCAACCGAGCAAAATAGTTCATTTTAAACGATCAGAGATGTTTATCCGAATAGGATGAACGCTTTTTTTATTGATAAAGAAACTATAAAGTAGTTGACCTATAGGAGTGATGCGCTTTAGCACCGTAAAGCCATTAAAAAATTCGGACATAAAAGCAATTTCAAATGAATAAGTTGAGATGATTGGTTTGTTGCGATTATGGTTTTGGAATTAGAACCGTTACTTTTACAAGTTACAAGTCTCGCACATGTAATTAGAGGAGATACCAGGTGCATTATCGACACCTGTTTGTTCCCTAGCGACACTAATGTCGATGTTCATTTTCAATAACACGGGAAATTAATTAAATTAGCTTAATGATTAATTTAATTAGTTAGGATTTGTGGATATTTTAGTACTTGAAAAGAAAGGGAGGTAAATTTGATTATGTTGCAAAATCTAAATAAAGAAATCGTTGTAATTGAACTCTCGGGACGAAAGATATTAAAAGGTTCAGTGATTGATTCGAGTAGTGACATTATGGTGATTTATAATGGAAATATGTTTGTCTATATACCAATAGACCATATTCAAACTTTAGAAATAGATTATGACAATGAAGATAATGTTCAACAACCTTCAGAAAGACCGACATTTAATTCTCAAGTGTCTAATAAAGACCTAACTCTTACAAATATACTTTCACAAGCAAAAGGAATACATGTGGAGATTTCTGTAACAAAAAACCTAGCGCTACATGGGGTTATAACGTCTGTTATGAATGACTATTTTGTATTTGAGTCTCCCATTTACAAAACAATGTTCATTTTAACAAAACATTTAAAGTGGCTCGTACCATACTCTAAGGATCAGCTTCCTTACGGACTAAGTGAAAATGAATTTTTAAGTCTATCAGCTATTAAGAATCAGTCCCTAAACAATACATTTGAGTCTCAAATTAACCAACTTAGAAATCAACTTGTTGTATTAAATCTTGGAAAAGATTTTTCCCATATAGGTAGAGTAATAAACGTAAATGATCAAATTATTGAGATACAAAATGGAAAATCGAGTTCAACTTATTTTAACCTTTCACATATTCAAACTGTTCATCAAGTATAAGATGTATCTATTCAGAAAAGGAGGTTTTTCTAAGTCCCCTTTTCTGATTATTTTTTGTTAAAACGCCCCCTACTATGCAATGTAAACCACAATTAAGACTTGATTATGAGTAGAGAAATTGTTTTTAGTTTCCTTTTATCGAAGTAACTGGGGCGTTGATTTAGGAAAGATTGAAACTATTTGTTGAAGTTTTTGCACTAATCGGCTTTGTGCTTAGGTCTATAGATATTCTTTGCACGAAAGCGTAGCGTCAGTAGCACAATGTAGAGTTGAAACATCTAAATATTTCGATTCATCTTCAATCATAAGTAAAAGCTGAACTAATTATTAGTTCAGCTTTAAATCACTTATTAAAATGTCACATATTATATAAGACATTCTGTTTTATGGATGTATTATAGTTGAATAGGCATACCTCAGTTTAATCTATAGAATGAGCATAAGAGAGGACGTGTCCGAAATGAGTCAAAAAAAGTACAGGCAAAATCCGGCACCAACACATATTGTACACGGATTGAGGCTCTGAAATATACAAGTGAAGCTTTTGACCAGCGCTACAGAAATACGAAATGATTCCGTCATTTAGCCAAAAAGAATGTCCATATGACAATGCGTACATCGAATCATTTCGTAATCGAACTATCCAACATTCCTATTGGCCGCCTTATGTTTTATAAGTCTATAAAACCGTCATCTTCTTCTATTTCTAGTATTTCTTCCTCGATCATTCGCCGCTTTTTCATTTGTCATCTTGTTAGAACTTTCATTACTATCATCTTTATTTTTATCTTCATTTTTATTTTCATTTTTATTTTCTTGATTATTCTTTCCTTCATTAGCTTTTTCACTAGTTGTTCCTAAACTAATATTGCGAACATGATACATTGCCAGACGAATAATTTCTTCTTTAGAGAAGATAGAAATATAATCGTCCGTCACTTCATCCATTATGCCTTCTAACATTTCTGGACCACCACGATTCACTTTAACCCAATGATGTCGTAGACTACTTACCACTGTTTTAAAATCTGGTGCAAGTAAGTACGAGTCTGTTGCAGGATCTTCAACACTAAATTCCATCCCATCTCTTGAATTTAGCGTAATGCTTTTAATATGCTGTGTTTTGTAATAAACAATCCCATCTTTTTCTGTTAATAATACAAAATGATCGTCTTCAGCAGCCATTAACTTCCCTATACGTGATTCAGGGCCTCCCCTATCCACTCTTATAACTTTATTCATTAACGTAAGCAGAAGATCTTTATTCATTCTTTTAGCCTCCTAATAGTATTGTCTTGTTATCTATATGTGTACTTGAATAATAAACCTATGTAAAATGCCCATCTAGGTAAAAATATAACATCTAATCTGGGTTCTAGATTTGAGTCAATAAAGACAAACTACAAAGATAACAGTATTTACTTTACCTATTAAATTGTCACAAAAACTTTTACCTTCTATCGCCTTTTTGTGCATAATAAAAGCCACACCTTATTGGATGTGACTTAAAATAAAATTTCATAATGAAGGAATCTAGTCCATTAGGAAATGCTCTATCCCCTGTGGTAATTTTCATATATAGACTATACTATCACCTCTTGATTAGAATACTTGCGCAAATACATAAAAATTAAAGATTTGAATTATTTTTTGAAGTAACTTAAACCCTTACTCATCTCAGAGGTGGCACACTTTGTGTAACTGGCGTTTCACTTACGTTACAAGAAACGTCCTTAGCTGGCGTATTGCTCTCACTTGCATAAAGAGGCATTATTTAAAATATGGTCGCAAAGTATTTACACCACAAAAAAAGCATATCCTCATTGGAATATGCCTTCATATTTGTTTATTAAAGTTCTTTTTAATTAATTTATTATTGTTTTTAGCAACTTCTATTACACAAATCATACATAATGCTAAAAACAATAGAGACCACTCTATTTTTTCATATAAGAAAAACGAATAGATAACAGCAATTACACTGTAACATAATATAATGCTAGCAATAACTATTCCTTTTTTATTCACGTTATTATCATAAACTGGACGTTTTTTATGTGGTGTTTCTTCCATATTAAATTCTCCCTCTTATGTTTTATGTATTCTTCAACTTTGCTGAAACTTTAATTTCTTCCTCGGCCATAAAACAACATTTACCTTTATCTGTAAACTTTACATTCACAAACCCAAGTTTGTCTTCATCTGAATAGTCTTCTCCATGTATATACCCGAAGCTTTTCAACATAAATGTCCCTTGTATTTCTTCTTTCGGTATATCTTTAGTTTTCTTCGTAAAAAGAATTTCTGTTCTTCCATTTTTAACTTCTTCTAAAATTTTCACCTCAACATAGTTCATCTCAAAAATTAATAACACCTCCAAAATACCTATATATATAATAGGCTAAATGGAACCTATTGTCATTACAAAAAGAAGTTACCAATTCAACAGTCGAATACTATCATCACAATATATAATTCATTTGCTGTTTCTGTAGGTTGATGATAACTGAATACTATATTGTTAATTTCGTGACTTTTTGCATTTTTAATGGCATCATTCACTTTCTTTTCTAATCCTAAAAGATCCTCTGATTCATAAAATTTAACCTCCAATAATCCACCTCATCTTTCTAATCTAATAAAATGATATGTGCGGATGTTTTACTAAATTCATGATCATGTTCTAAAGGAGTTAGAGGAAAAAAATGTTTCGGTATTCAGTCAAACTTTGCAGGCTAGTGGGGATAAAAAGTAGTGCTATAAAATCTATAGGATTGGGGGCAATTACATTATCTTTAATTATCCCTGTTTTTATTATATAAAATAAAAAACCGCCAACTTGATAGCTGGCGTTAACATATTGTGATATGTGAATGATTCAATAGTTCCGGGAGAGACTCAAAAATCAGTTTATTTTTCTAGCTTTTCATCCTTGATTGGCAAGTCACATTGTAAAATATCTTGAAGGACTATTTTTAGCTGCATATACTGGTGTTCTGAAATGTTCGTTTGCTTCATTACTTGACGTGACACTTCAGGTAGCTTTTGGCGTACTTCAATTCCTACTTTTGTTAAATAGATTTTCATTTGTCGCTCATCTTCTTTAGAACGCTCACGACAGACGTAGCCTGTTGCCTCTAACTTTTTTAGTACTGGTGTTAATGTACCAGAATCTAAAAATAAACGTTGTCCCAATTCCTTCACCGTAATTTGCTCATCATCCTCTAAGGCTAGTAGGGCAATATAACCTGTATAAGTTAAATCGTATGGCTTTAATAAAGATGTATATTGTCGAATGATTTCCTTTGAAGTTGCATACAAAAGAAAGCATAGTTGATTATCTAAATGATTCGGCATAGGAACCCCCTCTTTAAGTACTTCTAATACTATTAATACTAAAAATAAAGTTTCTACTTGTCAAACACAATTGAATTGTGTACAATCGATTTTGTAAAATTAAATTGTGCACAATCTAATTGTTTAGTGCCGCAGAATAGGAGTTTTATCTAATGAAAGAATTATATACAACAACAATGATTAATGACGGTGGCCGAAATGGTAAATCGTATGCAGAGGATCAATCGTTATCATTAAATATTGCACCACCTGGCTCGAAATTAGAGGATGTTACAAACCCAGAACAACTATTTGCAGCAGGTTATAGCGCTTGCTTTAATAGCGCGTTAGATTTAATTAAACGTCAAAAGAAAATTCGAGGGGCATCAACAATTAAAGCAACGGTTAAACTAATCGAGCAAGCCTCCTTTGACTACGTGCTTGCTGTTGACATTGAAGGACATATTGAAGGCTTATCGATTGAAGAAGCACAACAATTATTAGAAATTACACATACTGTTTGTCCATATTCAAAAGCGACAATGGGCAATATCAACGTAACAATTAAAGCGGTTTAATTTATTTTAGTAAAAGAGGGAATAAAATGACAAAAATTACACCAGTAAAACAAATCATGCACGAGCGTAAATCGGTTCGTAAATACAATGCTAACACAACGATTTCTCGTGAAACGATTATGCAACTATTAGAAGATGCTACTTCATCTCCATCTTCAAGTAATATGCAACCATGGCGCTTTATCGTCATCGATGATAAAGAAATCCAACAGAACATTAATATTTTTTCATTTAATCAAGAACAAATCGAAACAGCATCCGCCATTATCGCTGTCATTGGAGATACAGAAATGTATCTAAACGCAGAGGAAATCTATGCAAAAAACGTTGAGCTAGGCTATATGCCTGAAGAAATTGCAAGTAAGCTTGGCAAGGATTCTCTAGCAATGTATAGTTCGATTCCAAAAGAAGCGCTATTAAATATCGTTCACTTTGACGCAGGCTTAATTTCAATGCAAATTATGCTATTAGCGAAGGAAATGGGCTATGATACAGTCCCAATGGGAGGCTTCGACAAATCAAAATTTGCTGAATATATGGAATTACCATCGAACGAAGTGCCAATTTTATTACTAGCGATTGGCGAGGCAGCTGGACCAGCTTATGGTTCTTCACGTCTTCCAATTGAGCGCCTTGTACGCTTCAATAAATAATTTATCGGTTGTACAATCGATTTTAGCAATGTCCTTGAATGCATTTGGAGGACATTGCTTTTTTATAATAGAAAAGAACAGTAATGAAAGTATGTGAGTGACAAGCATCCAGCAAGAAATTTACAGGTAGTTGGCAGTTGGGCTAAATATGGAAGAAACCATTGCTATAGCAAGATTCCCCAACCACATTATGCTATACTATTTCTATTATCGAAATATTTGAAAAGAGGGATGCTAGATGACAAATGTACAGCAGTTAGATGCGTATTTCACAGAACATCGCGAGGCACACTTAAATGAATTAAATGAATTTTTACGTATTCCAAGTATTAGTTCTTTATCTGAACATAAGGGCGATATACAAAATGCCGCAGAGTGGCTAGCGAACGCATTTAAAAAGCTAAATCTTGAGAACGTCTCTATTACGCAAACTGCAGGTCACCCTGTTGTTTATGCTGATTGGCTACATGCTGAGGGTAAACCAACTATTCTATTTTATGGTCATTATGATGTACAGCCTGTTGACCCATTAAATTTATGGGAAACAGAGCCATTCAACCCTACGATTCGTGACAACAAACTGTTTGCTCGCGGTGCTAGTGACGATAAAGGACAAGTGTTTATGCACTTGAAAATGATTGAAGCCTTATTTGCGACAACTGGCACTTTACCAGTGAACGTGAAATTCATCTATGAAGGTGAAGAAGAGATTGGTAGTCCTAACCTTCCTGCCTATGTTGAAGAACATAAAGAGAAACTTGCTGCAGACTTAATTTTGATTTCTGATACAGGTTTATATGGTCCTGGTAAACCTGCTGTATGCTATGGATTACGCGGCTTAACAGGGGTTCAAATTGATGTCCATGGTGCTAAAGGCGACCTTCACTCTGGTCTATACGGTGGCGGTGTACAAAACGCTATTCATGCATTAGCTGACATTTTAGCCTCTTTCCGTGATGAGCATGGAACAATTCAAGTGGAAGGCTTCTACGACAACGTTTTACCATTAACGGAAGAAGAACGCGAAGCTTACCGTGCACTTGGCTTTGATGAAGAATCCGTGAAGGAAGAAGTTGGCGTGAAGGAATTATTCGGTGAAGCTGGTTATTCCTATTTAGAACGCACTTGGGCGCGCCCAACATTAGAGGTCAATGGTGTGTTTGGAGGCTTCTCTGGCGAAGGCATTAAAACAGTGCTTCCTGCTGAGGCTAGCGCAAAAATCACATGCCGTCTTGTGCCAAATCAAGAGCCAGATGAAATTGTAGCACTTTTAAAAGCACATATTGAAAAACATAAACCAACTGGCGTTGAAGTGACGATCTCTGAATTTGATAAAGGACGTCCATTCTTAACACCATTTGATCATCCATTTATCCAAGCTGCTGGTCGCTCATACGAAAAAGTATATAATGTACCAACTGCTTACACACGTGGCGGAGGATCCATCCCTATCGTCGCTGCCTTTGATGAAATTTTAGAATTACCAGTAGTGCTAATGGGCTTCGGCTTATCAAGTGAAAACTTCCATGCACCAAATGAGCACTTCCATTTAGAAAACTTCGATAAAGGATTACGTGTTTTAAGTGATTATTTATTTGAGGTTGCTGAATTACAAAAATAAAATAAAGAAATCCCCTCGTCTATTTTAACGAGGGGATTTTGCTAACTTATTTTCCAAAAATCGTAACGATATCTGCTGATTTTTTACGTTCTTTCCCTTTTGGTGCTTCATCAAAATAACCAACTTGTAGCATCGCAATCACGCGCTCACCCGGCTGAACCTTTAGAGCTTCACGGAATTTAGGGTTATCTAGGAACCCAGGTGTTTTCCAGCATGAGCCGATTCCTTTATCCCAAGCTAGCAATTGAATGTTTTGAATAAAAATACTTGCCGCTCCGAAATCTTCTAATCGCTCTTTTTGTCGTGCATCCTCTGGAACGATGACAAAAGCATAACCACCTGGCAATGTGAATTTCGTCATTTGCTTCGCTAAATCTTCACTTGAAAGCTCCTGCCATTTCGGTATCGCTATATCACGCAATAAATTATGAAGAGCCGATAACTCCTCACCACAAGCAACGACTAAACGCCAAGGCTCACGATTACCGTGATTCGGCGCCCATACCGCATCGTCAATAATAGCCATTAAATCTTCACGCTCTACTGGCTGACCATTAAATTTTTTAATAGAACGACGCTCAATAATCGCATCCCTTACAGATAAAACTTGTTCACTCATATACTCATATCTCCTTCTATAACACTACAATATATTTATCAATTATGCCTCGGCATAATTGCGTCCGGAATCGGCTTTGTGCTTAGGCCTGCACGACGCAGGTCAGTTATCCGTTATCGCATGGATGCGATGATTTTAGGCTAACATCCCCTAAGAACTCCTTTCCGATTCCGTGACATCCGCCGGAGGCTTTAACTTCATTCAGCGGCTGTTTGCTGAATGAAGTTAAAATTTATCTTCTATCCCTCACATTATCACAAAATGATGAGCTTTAAAACTACTATCCCTTTAAGCAAAACTATCATCAATATGAATGTAATAATAAGTCATGCTTGGCGTATAGGCTGTTGAATCTTCATAAAAATAGGGTCGGTTAATACTATCTGAAGTGTGTGCATTAACATAAGGAATACCATTTTGAATACTAGTCACAATGACAGAATGGTCAACTCTCCCATCCCCTTGAAAATCATAAAAAATAATATCTCCAAGCTCTAATTCTTCGGCAGACTGAACCCGCCTTCCCTTTAACCCAGTCGTTGAGCCTTCCAAATACCATCTAAGGGAATGTGCAACAGACCAGCTAAAGCTCCAATTCCCATGCTGAAGCCACCAACCTTTCCCTCTGTTTGGAGCCCCCCGCATAGGTGCTCCCCCAGCAAGTAAACATTGAGATATATAGTTCGTACAATCAACAGTGAAATTCGGAAACGCTGGATTACGCCTGTTCCACCACAAATTCGCATACTGCACAGCAGCCTGTCTGTTATACATTTTTGCCACACTACCCCTCCTTATTTTCAACATATGTATAAAGAGATATTTCTATTAGCTAGGTACTTATTCATAAAAATGTCGAAAGTGGTCTTATTTGGCACTATCTTTGCTAGTTTTTGCTACAATAAGGGTAAGGAATTATAAATATTTATTTTATGATCAGAAGGGATGTTGAATGTGAAGCAGCATGCTGAGAAAGAAATTATACAACCTACTCTTTTATGCGATAAAAAAGGCAATTTAAATCCAGCTGCCATCGGATTTGCACGCAAGCCTCTTATAAACAGCAATTTAAGTGGCCATATCATGCGCAAAAAGAAATGGAATTATTGGTGTGTCTACGGTGATGAGATCATCTTCTCAGCTACTATTAGTCATCTAGACTATGCAGCGGTCTGCTTCGTCTATTTCCTTGAATATGAAACACAGCGCTACTTTGAAAAAACAATTATAGTTCCATTGGGTGGAAAATTAAAAATGCCTACACAGGTGCTAGATTCAGTAACCTTCAAAAATAGTGAAATGATGATCGATATGACCTATGTACAAAACGAAACTCATCTATCCGTTTCGATCCCAGACTTTGATGGAGATACTTTATGTGCAAAGCTTATCATTCAACATCCGCCTACAGACGAGTCATTGAATGTAGTCATCCCTTGGAACCGTAAAACTTTCCAATTTACAGGGAAGCATCACACACTTCCTACTTCTGGTTTTGTGTCAATTGGTACTCGCCGCTTTACATTTTCTCCTGAGGAAAACTTCGCTGTACTAGAATACAGTCGTGGCGTTTGGCCGCGCCAATCCACATGGACTTGGGGAATGGCCTCACAACGAGTTCGAGGCAGACGAATCGGACTCAACTTAGGCGGTAAATGGACAGACGGAACTGGAATGACCGAAAATGCTGTTTTCGTTGAAGGCAAAATGACAAAAATACATGAAGATGTACTATTTAATTATAATCAAGAGGATTTAATGCAACGGTGGAAAATTAAAACTAAATTCACTAACCAAGTTTCATTAACATTCTCCCCATTCTACGAGCGTGTTGCCGTCACAAAAGCTGGCCTCGTAAAATCTGAAGTACACCAAATGTTTGGCTACTACGACGGTACCGTATTACTAGACAACGGCGAAACACTTGTCATCAAGCAAATGTTAGGCAGTATCGAAGAGAATCGCGTTAAGTGGTAATAACTCTATTCTTTTCATACGGAGATTTAACGCACTGAATTGCGCTCCCTCAGCGCGTTAAATCCGAAAAGCCTATGAATAAAGGCTTTCTGCGGATTTTCGTGGGGCTATCTATGAGTTTTGGCGGGGCTTTCCGTCGATTTACGTTGGAGCTTTCCAGGATTTTGATGGCTCTATCCACGTTTTTGGCGGGGCTTTCCACGATTTCGGCGAGTCTATCCGTCGCTCTGATTTCTTTCCGTCGCTTTGCCTCTTCTTTCCGTCGCTCTCGTCTTTCTATCCGTCGCTTCGACTTTTCTTTCCGTCACTCTGATTTCTATCCGTCGATTCGACTCTTCTTTCCGTCGATTCGACTCTTCTTTCCGTCGCTCTCGTCTTTCTATCCGTCACTTCGACTCTTCTTTCCGTCGCTCTGATTTCTTTCCGTCGATTCGACTCTTCTTTCCTTCGCTCTCGTCTTTCTATCCGTCGCTTCGGCTCTTCTTTCCGTCGCTCTCGCCCTTCTATCCGTCGATTCGACTTTTCTTTCCGTCACTCTGATTTTTATCCGTCACCTTGGTTCTTCTTTCCGTCGCTCTGACCTTTTTATCCACCGCTTTCGCCTTTCTTTCCGTCGCTTTAATTTCTATCCGTCACCTTGGCTCTTCTTTCCATCGCTTTGGCGGTTCTATCCACGATACGAACGGTTCTATCCACGACTTTGACGAGTCTATCCACGATACGAGCGGTTTTATCCACGACTTTGACGAGTCTATCCACGATATGAGCGGTTCTATCCACGACTTTAACGGTTCTATCCATCACCTTGCCGGTTCTAATACTTTGCCTTCTCTATCCGTCAATTCGACTCTTTTTTCCTTCCTTCACCCTAGCTCTTCTTTCCGCCACGCCACGCCACGCCACTCCACCCAATCCACGCTCCAGTCATTCTACCCTACTAACGCAGCTACGATCTTCTCCGGGTCATCTGTAAATATTCCTTTTACTCCAAGCTGCTGTAATTGTTTTGCGTCCTCGACATCATTTACTGTATACACTCGGACAGTCGTTCCTTCATTAAGAGCTTCTTGAACCGATCTCCGAAATGCTGTAGGTAAATTGACGTGTATAGCATTTGCCGGGATTTGAGATGTATAGCCGGTAAAGTCAACTAAAATTTCTGCAAATAGCGCCGCTTTTTCTATATATGGGGCTCTTTGGGAGATGATTTGAATAGACTCATGATTGAAGGAGGATATAATCACTCTTTCTGTCATTTGATAGGCAGCGATCTCCCTAATAACAAGGGCTTCTATCCCGTCATATGGAAATACATCGGTTTTGAGTTCAATATTAATGCGATGATTTGTGCCTGCAAACAGCTCTAATACGTCTCCTAAAGTCGGAATGCTTTCATCTTCAAATGCAGCTGAAAACCATGAGCCAAAATCAAATGCTCGAAGCTCTTGTAGCGTGTAGTCCTTTACGTAGCCAGAGCCATTTGATGTACGGTCGATTGTTTCGTCATGAATAACGACTAACTCCCTATCTGCTGTTAAATGAACATCTAGTTCAATGCCTGTAATCTGAAGCTTTGATGCGGCTGTAAAAGCAGCCATCGTATTTTCAGGGTATTGTGCCGAAACGCCTCTATGAGCAAAAATTTCCAATCTAATAACCTCCTAGTTCACTCACCTTTAGGTGGTGGAGCGATTTTCTATCATTCAAGTTCTCTTGTTCTTCCCTAAATAAGCCTATTACAATTTCACTTGCTGGTAAATATTATATATAGTAGTATGAGAATCTACATTATTTATACCTAGGCATCATCGCGTCCGGATTCGTCTTTGAGCTAGGGTCTACTTTTCTCTTCAAAAAATTTTATTAAAACATCATAAGTAATTAGGAGGTGCTAAAAATGACTGCACAACATCCAGATTTTAAGGCTGAAGTAGAGCGGCTTGCTTACACTAAAAATTACATGCAGCAAATTTTAAATGAATCGCAAAGAGGTTTGCAATCTGCTCAGGAGAATATTCGTAAGTCGATGGCGGATCTTGATTATTTAGATTCAAGTTTGGGCTATAATAACATTTTGGCAAATGCTCGTTTTTTTGAAATGGCTCGAAACCAAAAGGAAGGCTTAGAGGCTATTCAAAAAAAACCATACTTTGCCCGAATTCATTTTCAAAAGACTGGCGATCCTGAAGAATTTCTTTATATCGGAAAAACATCTTTGTTTCATCGAGAAACGCATGAGCCGATTATCGTCGATTGGCGTTCACCGGTAGCGAATGTTTATTATGATGGTCGCCTCGGGGATATGGAATATGATGTCCGTGGAGAAATCCATAAAGGACACCTATTTGCCAAGCGACAATATAAAATCCAAGATGGTGAATTGCTTGATATTCGAGATATTGATTTAACGACAAACGATGAGTTACTGCAAGAAGCGTTAGCTGGAAAAGCCGATGTGCGTTTGACAGAAATCGTCTCCACCATTCAAAAAGAACAAAATGAAATTATACGAGCACATCTTCGTCAACCGATTATCGTTCAAGGTGCTGCTGGTAGTGGAAAAACAACCATTGCCCTACACCGAATATCGTACTTCCTCTATACAATGGGCGAGCATTTTAACCCTGAGCAACTCATGATTTTAGCACCGAATAAGTTATTTATCGATTATATTGGAGATGTTTTGCCAGAGCTTGGTGTCGATAAAATTTGTCAAACAACCTTTACCGATTACGTTCTAGCTACGACTAAGCTAAAACTGAAACTCCAAAACCCTAATGAGCAGTTAGAATCGCTTGTTGCAGGTGAACCCCAACAAGTAGCTTCTTGGATATCTGAAATGAAGGGCTCCCTTTATTACCGTGATGTCATCGAGCGCTACGTGCAAAAGATTGAGCAGGAAATTGCTAACCAATTTGAGGATGTATTCATTGAAAAATATTGCATTATGCGTGCCTCCCATTTAAAGAAGCTATTTTTATATGAATTTTCTTATATGCCGATTGAAAAACGACTGGCACATATTAAAAAAGTGCTAGCAAGCCATGCCCGTCAAAAGAAACAAGCTATTTTAATTACTCTCCATAAAAAATATGATGCAGCACTTGGCAGAGCACTTGATGGATTCCGTGATGATGAAAAACGTCGTCGAGTTGTCACGAAGTTTATTGATGAGCGTGACGAACGCATTCCTGCCATTGAAAAAGAGGCAAAGTCAACAGCCACTGTTTATATGCGACGCTTTTCTAAACATAACATCAAGACTCTCTATCGTTCCCTTTTAACAAATGCTGAGCTATTAGCAGAGCTTGCACCTGAATGGCATTATCTTGAGCAACAGCAATTTTTACAGGCACATGCTAAAGAACAGTGGGTGCTTGAAGATTTAGCTGCCCTTTATTATTTACAAGCTCGCTTAAAAGGCATTCCTGATGAATGGAAAATGCGCGTCGTCTTCATCGATGAAGTACAGGACTATAGTTTATTTCAGCTTGCTGCTTTAAAAACAGGTCTGGAGACAGATATGTTTACGATGGTCGGTGATTTAGCGCAAGGAATTCACAGTTATCGTTCCCTTACTGCCTGGGAACCTGTCCAAGATTTATTTCCTAGAGCAAGCTTTAGAACACTTCAAAAAAGCTATCGAACGACCATTGAAATTATGGAAGTAGCGAACAAGGTTTTAGCACAAATGGATGAACAGCTCCCATTAGTAGAGCCGGTAGTTCGTCATGGCAATGTCCCTACCTATATAGAAGCTCCATCATTCGATGCCCTGCAAATACAAGAAATTTTTGAGGCCATTCGAGCTAATGGACATCATTCCATTGCTTTAATTTGTAAAACGACTGCAGAGGCAAAAACAATGCAGCAAGCATTAAAAGATAAAAAAATTGCTTCTCAGCTATTAACTGAAAACGAGTCTATTAATCAGGATTTACTGCTCGTTGTTCCGAGTCATTTAGCAAAAGGTCTTGAATTTGATGCTGTGATCGTAGCTGCCTTCGATACACCTTTCTACGATACGAAGGTGGATCGCAAACTACTTTATGTGGCACTCACTCGAGCCATGCATGAGCTGTATTTAATTGGTCCAACCAAAAATACTTTTCTATTAGAAAATGAACAGATGTAAAAAAAAGTCGCCTTCATAGCGACTTTTTTTTGCATCGAACATTCAATGCCCATCTATCATTTCCGAGGCGGTATGCGGTAAAACCTTCCTCTGGATAAATACGCTTTTACAACTTTCCACCATGACCTTGGTGCTTCCCTTGGAGGAGACTTCTTTTTAGGTAGTGCCGGCATGCGCATGGTAACGACTCCTTTCATAGGCTTGCTATTACTATATGAAGATAGTTACAAATTTATGATAAACGGTTTCCTAATGATAGCTTACACAATTAACTTTAGGACTTCTAGTATTTTTTACCAATAAATAGAATAAAAAACATTTTCTTCACACTTATCTGAAAACAGAAAGAGAGATGTATCAAACATACGATACATCTCTCTTTTTCATATTTTATAAACTAATTGTAAAATGACCGTTTCCATCGCCAATGTGGCAATATATCCACTCGCCCACGAATACAGCGTTTACAACCTTTTAATTTTCTAAAAGCTGAGTGGCTTTTACTTTCTTTTTCTGTCCTTTTAAGAAAAATGATACAACGAGGGCAACAATTATAAAGACTAACCCAAGCGTAAATGCCCCTTGGAAACCGGATGTCAAGCCATTTAACTTTTCAACTGGTTCCATTGGATTTTCCGAGCTTTCCATATATTTCGTTGTACCTGTTGTCATTTTCGATATAAATATTGCTGTGCCAATTGCGCCAGCTACTTGCGATAACGTATTAAAGATCGCTGTACCGTGTGGATAAAGCTCCGGTGTCAATTGATTTAAGCCATATGTTTGGGCTGTCATGACAAACATGAGTCCAACCATTAATACGCTATGCATCAAAATAATTTGCGTTAATGTTGTTTCTGCGTTAATACCACTGAACAACCACATCGCAAAGGCTACTAGCCCAATACCTGGAATGATAATAATCTTTGGGCTTAATTTATCAAATAGTATACCTGCAACTGGCCCCATGATGCCGCTAATAATACTTCCTGGTAGCATGATGAGCCCTGATTTAAAAGCTGTAACAAGTAAAACCATTTGTAAGAACATCGGTAATAATGTCATCGTTGAGAACAAGGACATCATGACGATGAATATTAACCCAACTGATAAAATAAACATTGGAAACTTAAAGGCGCGTAGGTCTAAAATTGGATGATCTATTTTTAATTGACGAACAACAAAAATGACTAACGCTATAACCCCAATCATTAAAGTGACATAAACTTCCGGATCTGACCATCCTAAATCACCAGAAGAACTAAAGCTA
This sequence comes from Lysinibacillus zambalensis, assembly GCF_040183165.1. Lineage (NCBI taxonomy): Bacteria > Bacillati > Bacillota > Bacilli > Caryophanales > Bacillaceae > Lysinibacillus > Lysinibacillus zambalensis. The sequence goes on along the minus strand of NZ_JBEGDG010000022.1, from coordinate 31,620 downwards.
TACACAATACCACCGAACCCTAATGTTGATAAAAGAATTGATATATAATCCACTTTTGGTCGTGTTATCTCAGAGACATTTTGAAGATACTGCATTCCAATTAAAATCGAAATGATAGCTATAGGTATAACAAGGTAAAATAACCATCTCCATCCAATTGAATCGACAATGATTCCCGATAATGTCGGGCCAATCGCTGGAGCAGACATCATAACAAGTGCAATTAATCCCATTGTGGCACCACGTTTTTCAGGAGGACAAATTATTAAAATTGTATTCATTAGTAATGGCGAAATTAATCCAGTGGCGATTGCTTGGACAATACGACCAATTAATAAAACGCTAAATGTCGGTGCAACCCCAGCAATTAATGTACCGACTAAAAATGTAAACATGGCGGTTAAGAACATCTGTCTTGTTGTGAGCCATTGTTGAAGTAATGCTGTGATTGGCACTAAAACGCCCACAACTAACATGTAAGCTGTAGAAAGCCATTGAATGGTTGAAGCTGTTACATCAAACTCTCTCATTAGTACAGTTAAAGCATTACCAAGTAGTGTTTCGTTTAAAAGCGCGACCATTGCACCTAACATTAATGCGATTATTATTGGTTTTTGTCTAATAGTAGAAAGATCAACTTTGCTACTTGTAGAACTAGTAGTCGTCATATTCATTTGTTAACTTTCCTCCTGCTGTCTTGACTATTAATACATGTGTATACAAAAGAACACACGTAATATAATATACATGCGTAGATTAAAAAGGCAGAATCAATTTTCAATAGTTATATAAATAAACTACAGAACAGGAGAAGTGTAGATGAAAAGTAATGAGAGGCAGCTGGATTTACGTATTAGACGTACACATAAATTATTGTGGGAAGCTTTATTTGAATTAATGACCCAACCAAAACAGAAATATAGTTCCATTACTATTAACCAAATTTGTGATCGTGCCATGGTTCATCGAACAACTTTTTATCAACATTTTGAGGATAAAAATGCATTATTGGCATTTGGACTTAGACAAAATCAAGAAGAAGCATTGACCGTACCACTTTTAGATCGATTAACGAAGCCATTTCAAGTGATAGAACAATTCTTACGTCATAATGAGATTGGTAAAATATTAGAGGCGCAAATGGATGATGAACAATTTATCAACTTTATGACTTATCAAACTCGTGAAATGAAGAAACAAGAGAATGAAGAATTACAACGAATTTGTAAAAATCACACGATACCATCTGAGTTGGTTATCGAATTCCACTCAGGTGTCATTACAACGTTAAGTGCATGGTGGTTACAAAATAGAAAAGATGTTTCAGCAAAGGAAATGGATAGCTACTTTCATGCAATGATCAATCAAGATATTTTTCAATTTGAAAAGGAATAGAATAAGTGAGGAATGATAACATATCACTCCTCACCTACGCTATCCTAGTAAATCATAGTGTAAAGCCTCTTTTCTTTTTACTTATTAAAACCGAAAAAGAGATGTATCTAATTACGATACATCCCTCTCCCCCCACTTCACAAATAAAAAACTAGAAATAAAGTAGGTTCACTTTTATTTCTAGTTTTTATCATTCATGTAGATAACAGCAGGATTAAGTGCCGTTTCTGAACTTTCATGAGCAGGCCACACATTAAGCTTTAACTCTTCGCCATCTATCTAATCAGAAATAAATCCTCTTCTTGATGTAGCCTAGCTTATCAAAATGTGCTAATTTATTTATTCAACGGTACATCCTGAAGTACCCACCTTATCGTTCCTTCATAAGCATCAGCCTTTGCGGTTCCAGCTGTCACTTCTAAGTAAAGTCCGTCCCCGTCTGGATTCCATGTATCTGAGATATTGACTACTTCACCGTTAGTTGTTTCCTTTTTATAAATCTGTACGGAAGCATCTTCAGTAAGGATTGAAACATTTCCACCATAGCGGTAATGTAAGCTATCCAATGTAGAACGCGTCTTCTTCCCTGTTAGTGGTTGATCTAGTCTAGCTGTCATCGCCCAAGAAGGTTTTTTAGACAGCGAACGATTATCTTTTACTGCTAAAGGCGCATCAAGGTTGATAGGATGGTACGTCTTATTTCGTGATGAAATCGTCAGTTTATCTCCAAAACTGATCGCCTGAGGCGCAGAAACGAATTCCAACACGCCAATCACACCAGTAATGATAATTTTCACATTATTTGATACCTGATTGATTTCATCACCTGTACTGTATTTCCCTGTTGCTACCGCCCAACCTGTAACGAACTCTCCTTTTGCCGCATTTTCTTTCACTTTAGCATTAAAAGTGACTTTTACTTTCGTTGAACGTGGCAAGTTAGTATTTGCGATTGCTAAAATCGTATTTGAGGAAGCATTATATATTGTGGTACCAATTTCACGGCCATTTACGTCGATTATTTTAAGGTCTGTTGGTGGTTCTAAGTGTGTATCATATTTGTGTATAATCGTGAGCTCACCATATGTACCTTTATCTTTCGTAATATAACCTGAATCTACTAAAATCTCAAATTTTAAAGTTTCATTCGGTGCGATTTCTGTAGGTACTGTACCATCTTTACTAAATACTTGTTCTGTAATGGTTAGTTTTGGGGATATTTTTTTGGTTTCAAAATTGGATATATTTGTTCCATCATACGCATATACCATAATCACTTGATCTAGCCCCTTTTCTATTTGCGCAATTGGAATTGTGAACTCCCACGGTACATCTGTATTTAGATTCGGATTTTTATATACTCCTATTTGCCCATTATTATCACCTATTTTATAAAAAAGAGTGACATAATCACTGTCTGCATCTTTCCATGTTCCTTTTATGTGATAACCACTTTTTGTAAATTCACCTTCATTATCTAATTGGATAACCGGTGGAAACGATGTAACCGGTGGATCCGGTGGAACTGGTTTATCTGTTACTGCAATTTGTAAATTTTCTTCCCTGACCTTGTTAGGCTCTTGCAGCATAGGCTCCCATCGGAATGCCCAGCCTGGGTGAGTTTGATAGGGATACATAACATCCTTACCAGGATCTTTGATCCCCATTGTATTCAATTGAGGAAAGGTATCAAGACTGAATGCAGGCGTTTCATTTGGATTGTCATTCCCTCTAAATGCTACCGGAGAGTTTGCATAACCATCACGTAAAAAATAAAGAACATAATCTTGACCGTCTCCCATTCCCTTCTCATGAAGATACATTCCTTTATTATCTCCTAACGAATACATCCTACTATTCGTATGTCGCTTACCTATATCCAAATGTGCCGCATATGCTAAATTTGTATAGGGATACATATTTTCTTTTTTCAAATATTTCATATTCACATTAATACGTCCAATGTTACTTACCGGACTCATTTTAATTTTAATATATCCTAGTAAGTAATCATAAGTAGCACCAATATAAACTACAGCTGCATAAGCAATCAATTCATGTGTTTCTTCATTTTTATATAGTTTCAAAATTGGCATTTGAGTAGTAGTATTCTGTGCAGAAGAACTTGGACTATCCCCGCTAGCAATCGTCAATCCGTTACCACGCCCATCTTTACTAGCACGTCCCTCATAATAATAATACGTAACGACACCGTTTTCTAGATACGGATTTATAGCTAAAGCAGTTGCTATCTGCATAAAACTCGCATTTGTATATTTGCCCTTATACACAACATCTTGGAGTGTCTCATTCATACTAGGCAATGGACGGAACCAGTCATCATTGTGCTGTAAATAACTAGACGAATTATTCAAAGATTCCACACTACGACCATTATATAGGTCTCCGAAGTACATGTAGTATTTTCTACCTTTACTATCTTTTGTATGGAGTTCCATTCCTTCATTTTTTGTTATTTGTGTAAATCCATTTAAATCATTAGGAGAATCATCCAACTGTGAAAAATCTATATTGCCGATTTTACCGACACTACTTATCGGCATTCCTGCTTTACGAATATCCCTTTTACATTTAGGTGCTGATTTTTCCTCGCTGTCTAACTCCTCCTGCTCCTCACCTTCAGTTACTAGTTCTTCTTTGCTGTTAGACTCTGGCTGTCCCTTACCTTCAATTTCTAGCTCACCTTCACTATCAAACTTTTCTACACAGTCAATTTCTAAATTTTCTTCACTTTCAGGCTCTTCCTCTTCCTCACAGTCAATTACTTTTTCCTCAACGTCAGACTTTGACTGTTCCTCAGCTTCGGTTGCAAGATTTTCTTCACTGTCAGACTCTAGCTGTTCCTCTCCTTCGGTTACTGGCTCTTCTTCACTTTCCGCCCCTTGCTGAGTCTCACAGGCATTCGCTAGATTCTCTTCATTTTCAGATTCTGCCTGTTCTTCCCGTTCTGTTGTTAGATCTTCCTCAATTTCTGACTCTGGCTGTTCCTCTCCTTCAGTTGTTAGATTTTCCTCGATTTCAGGCTCTAGCTGTCCCTCTCCTTCAGTTACTGAATTTCCCTCGTTATCAGGCTCTAGCTGTTCCTCTCCTTCAGTTACTGAATTTCCCTCGCTATCAAGCTCTGACTGTTCCTCACATCGAGTTGCTAGTTTCTCTTCGCTGTCAGACTCTTGCAGCTCCACATCTTCAGTTGCTAGATTTTCTTCACTGTCAGACTCTAGCTGTTCCTCACATTCGGCTTCCGGTTCTGTAGCATCACCAATAGACATTTCCGCTATTGATACATTCAGCTCAGAAAAGACTAGAAGAATGACAATCATCGAAATTATTAGTTTCCTCATTTTTTCTTTTCACCGACCCTCTTACATGTTAAACAGTTTCATTCCAACATTTCTCATATTAATAATGAAGTTAATTGCATAACGATAGCTTTGTGCCTTCTCATTTCTTCGAATTAATCTTTTTAATTTTAACAAGTGATTCATCAATCTTATTATTGATTCACTTGTTAAAAAAACCAATCGCGATTAAACACCTTGTCTATAAGCAATCAGCATCAACCGATAATCGCCTCTATCCTGATTCTTAGTAACTTAAGATTGGATTATAATTTATCCAAAATGAAAGGCTAGCAAAATAAACGATAAGAAAACAAGAAATTATCCCAAGCTACTTCCAGTACAAAGGCGTATTTTTTCTACTAATTATTAGTTACTTGTTGTTTTTTCTTCCAAAACAAAAACGATAGTAATCCTGCTAATAGCGCAAACAGCAACCCTACGATATACCATATATAATTTGGATCTTCAATCGATACATCTAGTTTATTGAATTTACTTGCTACTTCACCTTCGATTGTAAAATCCTTCTCAAATTCCCATGATTCTTCGCTTGACTTAGCCTTTAAATGTAAAGTATAGTTTCCAGATTTGAACTTTTCGCCATTCAAAGAAATCGGATAATCAAAGTTGGAATTCGGAGCCATTTGCATATCTTGTTTTTGGGATTTATACAGTTCTTCTTTTTTTCCCTTTTTCGTAATAACCGCATCCACTTCAAAACGATTTAGATAAGTTGCCGTTGGATTTTGAAGTGTAGCATTAATGACATTGCGTGCATTCACTTGTCCAGCTTTGACATCATGTAATTGTAAATCTTGTTTCACTACTTCATCAGTCTCTTGTAGAGTAATTCCTACTACATAAGCATATTTATTTTCAATGTTTACACCTTTATTTGTTTCCTCGGTATTTTTTGACGATGCCTTCTTCTCTTCTAATGTAATACCGCCTGCTAAAATACCATCAAATTCTTCTTCTGGCATCGTTACATTTAAATATAAATCTTTACTCCCTTTAGCAGGAATCGTAATCTCCTTATCTGTTTTAATTAAATCCCCTAATTCATATAGCAATGAAGAATCGCGTACAGCATTTGTAGGGCCGTACTCCACAACCCCATTAATGTTCGTTGTAGCGGAGTGAATGATTGGCTCAATGACAACATCATCTTCCGTGTCATTTTTCAGTTGAATCGTTAATGTCTGCTTTTGATTAGGTTTCATTTTCAGATTGAAATAAGATTTTTGTTTATCAATTTGGTTATCTGGAATGACAGTATACACACCAAAATTAAATTGAGATGCAGAAGCAAATGGCGTTAACCATATAAGGCTTACTATCAATATTCCAAATAAGGTACATAACGTATTTTTCCTCATAATTTCTACCATCCTTACTACTAGAGAGACTGGCTAACAAGTCTTCTAAGCTACTAAATTATTTCTTATTATGGTAAAAACCAATTGTACTTTCTGCTAGCAATGTGCGAGCTGCATTACTATCTGGCGCTACGTTTCACTCATGCTTTGTCGCAAATAGGATTAACAGGAGTTTACATAGGTTTTTACCTGACTATTTAAATCTTGAAATGACATGATAGGATACCATTTTTGCTTTATGACAGTACCCCACCATGATTATCCTTATTCATTTCCTTGTTCTTTTTCTCCATCTTCTTCAGGTACATCTGCCAGTGTCCATGTTAATGTCGTTGAATATTTTTCTGCATACTTTGTAGTCGCACCTGGGATTGAAAGTTCAATACTATCTGCCGCTGTATTGTCATCACCAAAAGCTAAGACGTAAGTACCGGAGCCTTCTCCTGCTTTAGCAGCCATAATATTTTCAGCTACACCAGTTCCATCCGGTTTTAAACTAAATGTAGATTTTGCAATAGATGGTTTAGGAGATGCAGAAGCTGTATTCACACTACCATTATTAAAAGTAATTTCAGCACCCGTTAGTACATTACCCGAAGCGCTCTTGAATTGACCATTTTGCTTCACTTGCAATGACCAACCTTTTTCTGTTCCACGATTATCTGTAACTTGAACATAGTTCGGACCGTCGCCACGTTTTTTAAATTTTTGTGCTTTTGCTTTGTATACTTGGTTGGTAGAAGTAATTTTTTGCTTACCAAAGTCTAAGCTAGAAGCATAGTCAATACTTAATGGACCAGGTGTTCCTGGCTTAGGACCGTTTGGGTCAGTTGGATCTACAGGGTCTACTGGTGTTCCTGGATCTGTTGGATCTACTGGTGGTGTTATTATGTCAGTAGCTGCCTCGAATTCGATAATTGCATTAGATTGATACTCGCCACCATCTGCTGCATAAGAAGTTACGCTCCCTCCTAATACAAAACATGTTAGCATTGTAGTTGCCACACCTAGTGTTTTTAAATTTTTATTGATTTTCACTTTTCATCACCCTTTATTATTATTTGTTACTTGGAACATCCGATAAGTTCCATGTTAATTTTGTGCTATATTTAACAGCATCTTTTGGCGTTTTCCCTGGAATGGTAAGGGAAATCGCTTTATTTTTTTGAACTTTTTCACCTTGGGTACCAGTCATCTCATCTACTTTCCCCCAATAGTTCACCCAAAGGCCAGCCCCTTTAGTTGGTTTTGCTGACATGACAAGTGAATCAGCCCCACTTGGATCTAATGCAATTACCTCAGCAACCATTGGCAGTGTCACCACTGTTTTACCTGTGACAGTTGAATTAACAAATTTGATTTACGAGCCAGCTAATTTTTTATGTTGTGTTGTAGCATTAGAAAACTGACCATTTTGTTTAACAGTTAATATCCAGCCCACATTTGTTCCACGATTATCTGAAATTTGTACATAGTTCGGTACATATGTACTTTTCTCATCAAAATGCAACTCCTGTACACTCGCATAGTAAATCATATCTTTATTTGATATTTTATTAATATCAACATCGAGACTTGATGCATAATCAATACTTAGCGGTCCACCGGTTCCTGGATTAGGATCTACTGGATCCACTGGCCATCCGGGGTCTGGATCAGTTGGATTTACCGGACCTTGTGGATCTGAATTTGGAGTAAATTCCACCGTTACTAAGTATTTATAAGTACCTCCTTTGATATCTGCTGAAGCAAATTACGGTAAGATAACCATTCACTTAGCATCGCAGTAATAACTGCAACTTGTATTGCCTTGTTATTCATACGTTAACCTCCTCTCTTATTTGTATTTTTTTATATTTACGTATCAGATAAAATTCTGATACGGTAAATAACACTCTTAAATGATCTCCCTTTTTGTGGATTACTTACAACAACCATACGAAGGATAAAGTTTTTGTCTTTTTTGTAATATTATTACATTCATTAATCAAAAAAGGACATCTTCTTCATGTTAGAATCATTCTCTCAGCTTGTATTTTATTTATATTTACGTATCAGATAAAATTCTGATACGGTTAATAACACTCCTAAAATTATTATTCCTAAAGTTAGAGGCATCTTCCGAACTCAGATCACTTCCGAATCAGTTAGCATACTTTTAACAAAAGGTTAACTTCCTCTTACTTGGATAAGCTTGAAATTCAGCTTTAATTAAAAAGAAATACTTAGAAACTTCATTACTATTAATACAAATACAGAATTATTTACTTTTTATACTTAACCTATACCTCAAACTGAAAGTCTTTAAACATATTTTCTCTCTTTTTACTTCCCATTCTGTTACAGCTACCAACTGTAATGCAGTTTACAAAAAAATAAAAATCAACTTTTGTTGCTTTTCCTGCATAATTTGATAAAAGTGATTTTAAATCAACGAAGTTTCGAAATTTTAACTTTATTTGCATGATTTTCAATGAGTTTGTCGTAAAACCTATTAACACTATTTAGGTTTTATGTATGACATGACGACCCTAAAGCTTGTGGTGGTAACACTTCTGTATTACTTGCAACTGTCGAATCATCAATAACCTTTTTTCAACTCTTTATATAAAATTATTCCACTTCCGAAAAACAAAAAAGGCATCCTTTTATCTTTTGATCTGGCTTATTAAGCCATAAAACCTCCCAGAAAAGAATACAAATCAACTTTTGTTCACTTTTGAGCAAAAATTGATAAACTGTTTATTTGCATAATTATGGAATTATTTTCAACCTTATATTATGGGGTCAAATGATATTTCCTTCCTTTGAAAGAAAGCTTTTATGTAGTTCGACTATTCTCCATCTGAAAATTCTCCGCTTTCTTATCTCAAGTGTTTGAACTTCATATAAACACAAAAAAGTGAGGAGCGATGCTTAAAGCACACTCCTCACTTTCACTTATTGTTTTACAAAATAGTCTATTTGCTGAGCCTTCATAAAACCGGCCTTCTCATAAACAGAAAGCGCCTTTCTATTGTCAATCTCTACATCCAGCATGACGCATTTCGCACCAATTTTGCACGCATAATCTTTGGAAAACGAAAGCATTGCAGTACCTATCCCTTGCCCCTCACAAGTTGGATGCACTGCCAATGCTGTTACCCATTGAATTTCATTTTCCTGGGCAGTTGTCACGGTTCCAACAACTTTTCCGTCTTTACGTGCTACCCATAGTTTTCTGCCAGTCGTTGACGTATTAAAAGCGATGAGCTCTTCAGACTCTTCAGGTAGATCTCCAAACGCCGCACTATAAATAGCAATCAGCTCTGCCTGTTCATCTGTATAAGGAATAATTTCGATATCATCCTTTAATTCTACTGACTCTGCTTTTGTTTCTAAAGTGGCTTCTGAAAAGCTATATGTAAAGCCCTTATTTTCAATAAACGTATGTCCAAAAGGTGAGCCATCGATCACTACCGCCAATTGCCCCTCTGCCCCACGCTCCTCGAGGCCTGCCTGTAAGACATCTACTAAAGCAGTTCCAATTCCTTTTTGACGGTACGTAGGTGTTACAACTAAAGACCATTCATAAGTATGAAGCCCCATTAAATCTATTGCACTAGCTGCACCCACTAAGACATCTTTGTCATCTTCATAAGCAAGTACCATAAAGCCCTTCGTTTCAAAGGAACTCGCCATAGGCAAACCCATAGCCGTTTCATAGACGCGATAGTCATTTGTAGTCGCTTCTTCACACAATAATTTTAATTCATTTAATGTTTCCCCATCTAACGGAAAAGACACTGTCATCACTGAAATATTCATCATTTACTCCGTTCTTGTATCAAACTATCGCCCTATTGTAGCAAGAAAGAAAATAGTCTTGCAACAAAATAAATTTGACACTTCTAATTATTAACAATTCTTTTCAAATTTAGTGAAATTAAAAAGTTACTATGATTATTGACGGTTATAATGACTGAAAGTTACTATAATCACGTGTGTGTTTGTACACACCCCATTTATCTGAAGATCCGATTTCCACTGCGAATGGATGTCTAGTCGCTCCCTTACCTAAGCAAAATATCATCAATAAATCCTCTATTATTCAATAATAAGCCTCTATTTTCCATTTCGTCATTATCCATAATTATACTATTTTTATAAATAAATTACATTTAAAATTTAAAATGCTATGCTATATTCCAACTAAAAAAAGAGCAATCCCAAAAATTTCGGAATTACTCTTACTTATGTTTGAGGAATGAAATTTATACATACATCTTTCGTTCACCCTACTCTTCAAGATGATGGGACGAAGATTGTAGCATCTGCGCATAAATGCCACCGGATTCCATTAATTCCTGTTGAGAGCCCGCCTCAACTAACTCACCTTTGTGCATTACAAGTACCATGTCGGCATTGTGCACAGTATTCAAACGGTGAGCTATCACAAAGCTTGTGCGTCCCTGCATTAACAGATCGAGAGCCTCTTGAATCGCAAGCTCCGTAACGGTATCAATACTACTTGTCGCCTCATCCAATAATAAAACTTTCGGGTCTGCAATTAATGCTCGTGCAATGGACAATAATTGCTTTTGGCCTTGCGAAATACCACTGCCATCTGCGGCAAGTATTGTGTCATAGCCATCCTTTAGCGACATGATAAATTCATGGGCGTTTGCACGCTTTGCTGCTTCCTCGATCTCCTCATCACTAGCATCTAATCGACCATAACGAATATTTTCACGTACAGTTGCCTCAAACAAAAACGGATCCTGCAACACAAAGGCCATTTGTGAGCGCAATGCTTGTCGTTCTATTTGCTGTACGTTGACACCATCAAATAAAACCTCGCCCTTTGATACTTCATAAAATCTAGCAATCAGCTGCAAAATCGTTGTTTTGCCTGCTCCGGTTGCTCCAACAAGAGCGACCGTTTGACCGGGCTCCACATTAAAATGAATGTCCTTTAATGTGTAAGCTTCCTCTTTTTGTTCATATTTAAAATACACATGCTGAAAGCTTACCTGTCCTTCTAGCTTATGCTTTTGCGCTGAAGCTGCCTCCTCTTCAGGCATTTCATCCAGTAGCGCAAATACACGCTCTGCACCAGCAATTGCTGATAAAACAGTATTAAATTGATTGGCTAAATCATTTAACGGTCGTGTGAATTGCCTTGCGTATTCAGTAAAAATAACAATGACGCCGATGGACACATGCCCATAAAGAGCAAGTAAACCGCCAATACCAGCCACAATTGTAAAACTCATATTGTTTAAAAAGTTCATGACCTTCGGAATATAGCCAGAGTATGTTTGTGCCCAAAAGCCTGTTCTTTTTAATCGTACACTTTTTTCACGAAACTCCTCTTTCATTCGTTCTTCTTGTGAAAAAGCTTTCACAATTCTCTGGCCCGAAATCGTTTCTTCAATCATGCCATTCAAAGCTCCAATAGCCGCCTGCTGTTCCTTAAATAATGGTGCTGTTCTCCGTGTGATCCAACGCATCGCCAAAAACATAACTGGTATAATCGTCATCGTTAATACCGTTAGTAAGGGGCTTAAACTTAGCATGATGATGACTGTTCCCGTCAGTGTTAATACACTCGAAAACACTTGGATAAAGGAGCTATTTAATGTGGAGCTAACAGCTTCAATATCATTCGTCATTCGACTCATTAATTCTCCATGCTGACGACGATCGAAAAAGGCAATCGGCAGTTTTTGAAAATGCTCAAATACACTCGTCCTTAATCTATAGATGGTTTGTTGGGCAATACCAATCATCCAATAGTTTTGCAAAAATAACGATACGGCTAATAAAGCATAAATGCCGATTAACAGCAGTATCCCCTTCTCTAGTCCTGCAGGCTCTCCATGCGTTACGTACATGTCAATCATTTTACCGATTACATACGGCCCAAGAAGAGCCAACATGGAACTCACAAAAACAAGTAACAGTACGATCAGTAGTAGTACGCGTTGTTCATCAACTATTTTCCATAAACGTAGTAGCGTACTTTTCCAATTTGTCGCACGAGGTCCCTTCTTTTTCTTAACCGTTTGCTTCACATCATCCTTCGTCAAAATCGGCTCATAGCCAAAAGGTTTTTGGATAAATCCCATTATTCCTCCACCTCCTGTTGAGAGATTGCGATTTTTTTATAGAGCGCTGACGTTTGCAGAAGCTCTTCATGCGTCCCGTATGCGACTACTTTTCCTGCATCGATGAGTAAAATACGATGTGCACCTTTCGCTGTGCGAATTTTTTGAGTGACGACTAACATTGTTGCTTGTTCTTCACTTAACGCCTCCCATAATGCCTGCTCCGTTTTCACATCAAGCGCACTTGTACTATCATCAAGCATCAATATATGTCCTTTTCTTAATAACGCTCTTGCAATCGATAATCTTTGTTTTTGACCACCCGAAAGATTGACACCCTTCTGACCGACTCTTGTCTCGTACCCATTCGGGAAATCTTCCACAGAAGCATGGATTTGTGCTTGCATGGTCGCGTGTAGCACTGCATCCATGTCAGCCTCTGCATCGCCCCAACGAACATTATCAGCAATGCTTCCTGTAAATAATAAAGACTGTTGCGGAACATAGCCGATCGTTTCGCGCAGCTCTTGTAAATCCCATTGCTGTACATCTTTCCCCTCAACTACGATTTTACCTTCTGTCGCATCATAGAAACGTGGGATAAGCTGTAATAGCGTTGATTTCCCTGAACCGGTTGCCCCCATAATGGCCAGCTTTTCACCCGATTTCACTCGGAAGCTTACATCGGAAAGTACAGGTGCGTCTCCCCCAGGATACGTAAAGCTTACATGCTCAAACGCTAATTCTCCGAAGTTCAAATCATTCGTTGTTTTCTCTGAAGTTGATGGTAGTTCAATCTCATTTTCAGTCGAAAGGACTTCTGCCATGCGCTCTGCTGAAGCTTTTGCACGCGCATAAAAAATAATAATAAAGGCAAACATCGAAAACGAGCCTGTCATACGCATGGCATAATTGACAATGGCCACTACATCTCCAAGTGGTGTTGTACCAGAAGCTATTTGTTTTGTCCCAAACCACAGCACCGCGAGTAAACTCATATTCATGATGAATAACAATACAGGCATAATATACTCCATTGTGCGTAGAGCTTTTACAGTATCTATTTTTAATCGGGAGGCAACTTCATCAAAACGAGAGGCTTCATAGGCACCACGTAAATAAGCTTTCACCAATCGAATAGCCTGTAAATTTTCCTGTAGTACCCGATTCAAACGATCTACTCTCTTTTGCACACGTCCAAAATAAGACACACCTTTTGCCACCATTACAATAAGAAAAATGAAAATAATCGGTGCGCCAATCACTAGAAATAATGCTAGTTTAGCGTTTACAACAAAAGCCATAATGATGCTGCCAATAACGGCAAGTGGTGCACGAAGCATAATACGTAAACTCATAAACAGCACCGTCTGAACTTGCGTCACATCATTCGTTAACCTTGTTATAAGAGAAGCCGTTGAAAATTTTTGATAAGTAGCTAATGTAAAGGATTGTATTTTTTCAAACAGCGCATTTCGTAAATCATAGGAGAAACTCTGTGCTGTATGCGATGAAAAATAGGAATTTACGACACCAGCTATAAATGCAACGAAAGATAAGGCCAGTAACACAATTCCCCATTGCCAAATCATCCCTTGATTTTGAGCTTGTACTCCATCATCTATGATTTTCGCCATAACCAATGGCTGCGCGAGCTCCACAAATAATTCCAACAGCATTAAACTAAACGCGATGAATGCTGTCCATTTATAAGGCTTTACATAGGAAAAAACTTCTTTCATATTCTTCCCCCTTCTTCTCTATAAGGGAGTTCCATAAATGAGCAAGGAACTACCATACTGTATTTTTTGCTTTCCCTTCACCTATAGAAAGCCATGTTACACTCAATTGTCTAGGATACAACGTGTAGAAGGTAAACGTGAGACTAGTAGCTCAAGTCCAAGGTGAAACTGATCGGATCTATCAAAGAACTGCTACCTTACCAGAATAAGACTTTGCTACTAACTAACAAAACGGTAATTGAAGCATTCGTTAGTAGGAGGAACAGACCTATCAACGTATCCATAATCCCTATTACTTGATATTTTGGTGACCATTTCTTTAAACTAAGAGAGACATAAGCAATGACAACTACAAGTACCAAAAATTGTAACAATGTAGCGAAACAGCAATACTTCCGTTGGTTGTAGCCAAATGCCGAAACATCTTTTCTAGTTAACAATTACTATGTAAATAATATAATACCTGTAACCGATAAAACATAAAAAAGGCCCACCGCTACCTATAACATGCACTAGAGCCAATAAATACTATCTCTTTTAAATGCCACACACATTACTCACTCCCTATATATATACTAAAAAATGTTATTTATCTTCAAATCTTTCCATGTTTTTCGCTAAAAAAGTCCCTATATTTTTTATTATCAAATATTTACAATCATATTCATAATGACTAATTCCTGATAATTAACTATAATAATAGTATATATAGATTACTCAAGGAGATCGAATAATCATGAGTCATATGCATAAATTATTTACCATTGATGAACATTATTTAAATTCACTTCCTTTTCCTGCAATTGTCCTGAATCAAGATGGACAAATTATTCATTTGGGAAAGCTTACTGAACAGCTATTTGGTTTTTCAGCTACTACTGTTAAAGAACATACCGCTTCATTCATTCACGAAAATTTACTACATCAACTTTCATTAGAAAAGTTTCAAACCATTTTACAAAATGATGACAGTACGTATATCAATCAAATTCAACTGAAAACGTATACAAACGAAGAAATTAACTCAGCGCTTCTAGCTAAACCATTTATTGAACAAGGAGAGCGTTTCATCCTTATGATGTTTATGCTACCAGAATTAATGATTAATTCTGTCTCAAACTGCGGTACTCTCGCAAAATTAAAACAAGGTTTAGACTCTACGTTTATGACAGTAGTACTAGATCATGATGGGTTCATTTTAGAATGTAATGCTGAATTTCTAAAAACGAGTCAGTGGACACCAAAACGTGTAATTGGTAAAACGTTCTGGCAACTGTTCCCTGATAATAAAGAAAGTGAAAAGATTACAACTACCATTTGGCGTAATTTAAACAATGGCCAAACGTGGCAAGGCGAAATCGAAAAAGTTACAAAAACTGGCCAATCTTATTGGGTACTACTCACAGCTATCCCAACATTTGATATCGAAACAAATGAACAACAATTTTTATTGATCGAAAAGGATATCACGAAGTCTAAGTCCATCCAACATCAGCTTGAAAAAATTGCTTATATCGATACTGAAACAGGTCTTATGAATGCACATCGTCTCGAAAAAGTGATTTCCAACATGATTGAGGATGAAAGAAACTTCTCTTTCGTCTATTTAAGTATTGATAAATTTTATACATTAAAAGAATTACATGATCAGCAAATTGATCCAAGTCTTATTGTAGAGTTTACAAATCGTATAAAAATGTACTTCCAAGATAGCACAATGGCACGTATTAACGAAAATGATTTTGTCGTGATTACACCATTAAGTGAATGGTTCATTCAAGGCTTCCTGTCTTACTTACAACAACATCCAATTTATAACAGTAATGTAGCTGTCCCTATTTCTATTAGTGGCGGGATTACACGTTATCCAGAGGATCAAACTACATTCTCCCAACTAATGAAAGCATCTATTGCTACTATTACAACTGTCCGTGAGGCCGGTGGCGATAAAATCGTCTCCCTATCAAAAGCAACACATAAAGCATTAAATCGTAAAGCTTTAATTGAAAAACGTTTACTTCAGGCTCTTGACCAAAAAAACCTAAAAGTCCTCTATCAGCCGCAAATTGATGTTACTTCTGGTAAAATCACAGCTGTAGAAGCATTAGTTCGTTGGGAAGATGAAGTAATAGGCGTTGTCTCACCAGATGAGCTTATTCCAATTGCGGAGGAAACAGGTCTTATTAATAACATCGGTTCCTTTATGCTAGAAAAAGCTTGTGAACAGGCACTCATCTGGAAAAAAGCTGGTCTTAATTTAAAAGTATCTATTAACTCTTCTGTACGCGAATTCCGTGATAAAAACATGGCAAAATCAGTTCTTGACACGTTAGCGAAAACTGGCTGTCCAGCGAACCTTATTCAAATCGAAATTACCGAAAAATTTGCCCTCGAAGCAGAAGCTGCTAGCTTTATTACACAGCAAATGCGTAAGCTTGAAAATGAAGGAATCGCCTTTATTCTAGATGATTTCGGTACCGGATATGGCTCATTTAGATATATGCAAATTCTACCAATTGATACGTTAAAAATCGATAAAACATTTACAAGCTCTCTATTAAAATCTGAGAAAACCCAAAAGCTTATGAACGGTATGGTGCAACTCGGAAAATCTATGGAACTTAAAGTTGTCGCAGAAGGTGTCGAAACAGCTGAACAAGCAGATCTTTTGATTTCTTATGGCTGTGATGCGATTCAAGGTTACTATATTAGTAAGCCAATTCATGCTGAGGAAATTGAAGCATTATTCGTAAAATAGTTAATTTAAAAAGGAGGTTACGTGTAAAACGTAACCTCCTTCTTTTTATTTGTTATATCTAGCATGCTGTTCCTTACATTTGATGTAAAGCCTTATTTCTTATAGACCTTTTTGAATGTCGCCTTACTAGTACGGACAGAACGGAAAATAAGCTGTATCAGCACCTCTGCAAATACAAGTCCAATCACGATGGCACCTGTAATTAAAAATGCCTTAAATCCATACTGTAGCCCTTGTATATAATCAGCTTCTACAACATTTCTCATTGCATTATAAGCCATGCCTCCCGGAACTAACGGAATAATCCCACCGACAATAAAAATAATCATTGGCATTTTGAAGCGCCGAGCATACAAATGGGAAACGATTGCAATGACGAAAGCGCTAAAGAATGAGGCATTTACTACATCCATTCCATGCTCTGTTAGGACGAAGTAAATCATCCAGCCTACTACCCCAACAAAACCACAATAAATGAGGTTTTTTCTAGGAACATTAAAAATAACTCCGATACCCGCTGTCGCAAAAAAGCTAAGAATCAACTGTATGATATAATCCATGTCGACTGCCTCCTAAAACGATAGAGTGACGGCAATAGCTGCACCGATTGCAAAAGCTGTTAAAAAGGCTTCTACACCCTTCGCCATCCCTGACATAAAATGACCTGCTATTAAATCTCGAACTGCATTCGTAATCAAAATACCTGGTACTAGTGGCATAACGGAACTAATAACAATTTTATCTATTTCCGTACCATGGCCATATTTCACTGAAAAGACAGCAATCGTTCCTACTACTAATGAAGCTGTAAATTCTGCGAAAAATTTCACTTTTGTTAAGTCATTTATCAATAAAAGCACTAGGAAGCCTACCCCCCCTGCCAAACAGGCAAAAAGGAAATCAGACCATCCCCCCTTAAACATTATAAGGAAACAACCACTCGCAAGAGCCGCTGATATGACTTGAATATATGTGGGTAAAAAATAATTTGTTTTTTGTATCGACTTTAGCTCGTCATAAGCTTCTTCTAATGTTATCATGTGAGATGTGAGTCTCCGAGATACTGAATTTACCAAGGCTATTTTTTGTAAATCTGTTACCCTGTTGGAAATCGATGTAATTCTCGTTGGCTGTGTCTTGCCTAACGAAAAAATGATCCCTGTGGGTGTGGTATAACATTGCGCATCTAGCATGTTCTGAGAATGTGCCATACGTAGCATTGTATCCTCCACACGATATGTTTCTGCACCACTTTCAATCATAATTCGCCCCGCAAGCAATAAGCAGTCAATCGTAAATTCATTATCCACTTCATGTAAAACCATTACAGTTAACTACCTCCCTCAATTATGCCTCGGCATAATTGCGTCCAGAATCGGCTTTGTGCGATTCCGTGACATCCGCCGGAGGCTTTAACTTCTTTCAACCGGTGTTTGGCACCTGTTGAAAAAAGTTAAGGTTCCTTGCCAATAGTATCGAACTGCAAATAAAAACTCAACTAAAATTTCAACTATTAACACAAAAGTATTTTAGCTTTCATATGATGAAAACGATAAGCTAATGAGTCATTTATTCATGAGGATTGATTCCCACAAATTAATAGCAAAACTTCGTAGATTCGTATAACTTTTTCAACGACTAACACGTCTGATTGTATAGAAAAATAAATAAGGAAAGGAGCGTATCCATCAAAATGCCGGAACGCAGAAAAAAACGCGGCCCAATGATTGATTTCCTATTAATTGGCCTCATCATTTCATTAACGACTATTATTTTAGTCATTATCCTATCAAAGGATGACTTTAAGTTTCAAAAAATCAGTGCCTCAAAAGAGACAGAGACAAATTCAGATTCAATAACGAGTAACCTATCCACTGAAAGCTCTGCGTTTCCAGGTATACGTATTGTAACCGATGTTTCAAATGATAAGCGAACTCCTTTTGCTATTCACTATCCAGAAACAGATAATAAAGCTTTTAATGAAGCTGTACTACAGTACATAACAGATTCAAAAGAAAACTATCTGTCATCTATGAAAAAAAATAAAGATAAAGAGGCCATGGGAGAGCTAAATATTAGTTTGAATACTTTCCCATACCAGAAGCACTACTATTCCTTTGTGCTAACAAAAACGTTGTATACAGGTGGAGCCAATCCCGATATTTCAACAAAAACATTCTTTATCAATCATGAAACTGGTAAATTAATTTCCATTGAAACATTGTTAAATAACGACGAAAACAACTTATCTGCATTAGCTACTTATGTACGTAAGGACTTACAACAAAATCCTAAATTAAAGGAAGAGCTTTTCAAGGATGATGTAATCAAGTCAACTGAACCGAAGTGGTCTAACTTCCATCGCTTCGCTATCGTTGATAATTCGTTACAATTCTATTTTGATGAGTATGAGATTGCTAGTGGAGCAGCTGGCCCACAAACTGTGAAGCTTCCCCTTTCACTAATCAATCCGTTGTTAGCATCTGAATTCCAGATTGCTATGGAAAAACCGACGAAGCCAGTTAATGTAGGTGATCCAAACAAAAAACGTATTGCCTTAACTTTTGATGATGGTCCACATCCAAAGGTTACTGAACAGATTTTAAATACGCTCGATAAATATAATGCAAAAGCTACCTTCTTTATGCTTGGTAGTCGCGTACAATATTACCCTGATATCGCAAGAGATGTACTTGCAAGGGGACATGAAATCGGTAATCATTCATGGGACCATCCTGTATTAACAAAACTGTCTCTAGAGCAGGCAGTGAATCAATATACATCTACATTTGGGGAAATTGAGAAGGCCATTAATCACAAGCCAACTGTATTTAGACCACCGTATGGCGCAACGAACGATACGATTAACGCTCAAATTCCAATTCCTGTTGTTTTATGGTCAATCGATACATTAGACTGGAAGCATCGCAATGCGCAACAGCTTCTACCTCATGTTAAAAATAATTTACACAATAACGCCATTGTCTTAATGCATGATATTCATCAATCGACTGCCGACGGTCTTGATGCCGTACTTGCTTATTTACAAGGGCAAGGCTATGAATTCGTGACAGTATCGGAAATTCTTCCATACCGCCAAAAATAATTAAAGAAAAAGTCCAATGAACTCAAGGTTTATTGGACTTTTTTGTGTTGAAAAACTTAATTTCAATAAAAAGTGAGGCTCTTTGGCAAAACGAGGGGTTAATTTCGGGCTACTCGCTTTGTTGCTGACGCTTCGCTTTCGCACAGAGCAAAACTTCCTGGGGGCGAGCTGTAGAAGGTGGATGTCGATAAAAATTAAAAGTTAGTTGATAAAACATGAAAGTTGGTCGATAAACTTTCAAAGTTGGGTGAAAACTCCTGAAAATGTCCCAATCAAACTAAAGTCTCGAACCGAAGCGCCAGCGACAAATGTTTTCTGCGCGAAAGCGAAGCGCCTAGCCGGAATGTTTATATGAATACATCGAAGATTTATCGGAACAAAATCTCATTTTATCGGAACAATTTCAGTTTTTTCTACTAGTTTTTCAACAACATGAAAAGTCCAATAAACTCACCTTAAGTTTATTGGACTCTTTTCATTATTTAATTGTTAATGTATCAAGCGGTTTGAAGTCTTTTAGTTGGTAACTCTTTACTTCATTGCGAGCTACTGTGTAAAGCGCGTCGTCTATATAGACTACTCGCTGTACAAGCTGCTCCCAGTTTTCATATGGATCGCCCTTACTTTTATTAATGATATTTCCTTTAAGATCGATGCCTTTATCTGCAGTGATTTCATAGATTTGTGCGCCTTGACCTTTGTAGACAATTTCATCGCCCTTTCCTGCATCATACAGGACAACTGGGAAACCAAAGTAATTGTATTCCTTGTTGCGGAATAACGCTTTAGGGTTGTATTGAACATCGGAGTACGAGCCTTTGCCACCGATTTTTACGGTTGATTGTTCCTTTGGATGTTTGAAATCTGAGACATCAAATAATGACATTTTCATATTTGTTGTCACCGTAAAATTACGTTTCGTATAGGCATCATAGCGTTGCTCCGTATCATAACCAATGCCGATTAAATGGGTATCGTCTAATGGGTGTAAATAGTTACTAAAGCCTGGAATTTTTAGCTCTCCTAGCACAGTTGGCTTTTTCGGGTTTGCTACATCAATTACAAACAGTGGATCCACTTGCTTGAATGTTACGACATATGCTTTTTCGCTTATAAAGCGTGCAGAATACACTTTTTCACCAGGAGCTAAATCTTTTACAGCACCGAGCTGCTGTAATTTATTATCTAAAATAAATAGGTGATTTTTTGATATTTGTTGTTCATCCCATGCATTTCCTTCCGTTGTAACGATACGGAAATTACCTTTATATTCATCCATCGAGTATTGATTTAACACGGATCCTTTTACTTCCGTAGTACCTACAAAATTCATGTCAGTTCCATCAACATTCCATTTAAAAACTTGGGTATTCGTTGTTCTTGGCATCCAGATTCTATCCATAAGGATGCCAGCAGCAGGCACGATATTTCCGTCATAAATAGGTGTTGTTAAATAAAGTGCATTCTCCGACATATAAAGTCCACTACTACCACCTAAGTATCCTTTCGTATTCGCCGTTTTCTGAGCACCATTTTTTAAGTCCAACGCTGTCATTAAGCTATATGTTCCATCCATTGTATTTGGTAAAATAGAAATTTTCTCTAGAGGTAAACTTTTATATTCTTTTCCTTCTACACTATCATATGTTTTCGGTTTTAAATCTGGCGCTTTTTCCTCTCTAAGCATCCAATAATTCGGATGCATATTACCGATTAAATATAATGTGTCATTTGTAATTCGAATATCTTGTAAATACCCCTCTTGCCCCACTTCACGTATAAGCTTTGGATTTTTTGGATTTGAAATATCATATAAAGAGGCTTTCGTCATGCTCGTGCCTATTTTTTCTAAATATTCATCGCTGATTGCTATTAATAAATGGTCGTATACTGCTAGCTTCGAAATATATTGAGTTTCCTTCATCTTGATCGTTGTTGCTAGCTTTAAATTTTTCGGATCTTTAGCATCCACTACCGTAATGTTCTGATCTTTGACAGCGTAAATATAGCCATCTTTGACAACGACTATATCACCCTCCTCCACGCCTTCGACCTGATTATTCGTTGTCGAGGAGTCGTTCGCACTAGATTTCTCATCTTTCGCCGAAACTTCTGTAGTTACTTCATATTCCCGCTCTTTTTTTGAATTAGCTAAAAGTGTTTCAAAATATTGTTGTAGTTCTTTTTCTGATTTGATGGCTTCCAGTTTTTCAATGATGGTGAACGCTATTTCTTGCGATGCTATTTTAGGACCACCTAGTACAAAAGCTTCTTTCTTCACATGTAATTTATAGCTACCGGGTACTAAATCGCTAATGAGAACTGTCTTGTTATCCTCTGCCAATGAGACAGTTGCTGTTACCTTTTGATTTTTGCTATTTGTTACGTAAACATTGTCTTCCGTTATTTTGCTTGCCTTTAGTGCCTTCGTAAAGGATACTTGCCAGCTATGAGTTGTATTACTTTCACTTGCAGTCCGTGCCTCCACTTTTGGGGTCGACATGAGCGTAAAAATTCCTGGCAAAATAGCTAGTAAGAAGATGATTAGCAATGCTAGCCACTTACTTTTCATTATTTTTCCTACCTTTCATAAAGTTGTTTATTATTTAGACTACTTAAGAGCAGAAGAGTTACATTATTCTGAAATTTTTTCTTAATAAAAAACGAGAGGACGTGAATCCCTCTCGTTTTCAAATTAGCTTCTACTATTGTACTGTTACTGAATATGCACCATTTTCATTATCATATTTATAAATGTATAAATAATATTTGCCTGGTTTCGCATTATATTTAC
Source organism: Lysinibacillus zambalensis (assembly GCF_040183165.1). Lineage (NCBI taxonomy): Bacteria > Bacillati > Bacillota > Bacilli > Caryophanales > Bacillaceae > Lysinibacillus > Lysinibacillus zambalensis. Next base: position 8,995 of record NZ_JBEGDG010000022.1, on the reverse strand, counting down.
CTTCTATACTATTTCCGTCTTCCTGTCCATATGCTACGTAATTTCGCATATCAGACTCATGACAAAGCACCCATGTCATGCCAATTTGATTTTCATTCAGGACAGAAATATCGATTTCTTTTGGAGACGTAACATCGAATGTGTATACATCCGTATGATCATCATCCATCAAGCTACCTTTTAAAGACTTATTAAATGGAATCATATTCGCTTCTTCTGGACGATTATTTGGTTCTAGCTCTGTTTGTGCACTATTTTGTACGTTTACTGTATATGTCCCATTTTCTTTATCAAATTTATAAATATATAAATAATACTTTCCTGGCTCTGCATGAAGTTTGCCTTCTATACTATTTCCATCTTCCTGTCCATATGCTACATAATTTTGCTTATCAGACTCATGATAAAGCACCCATGTCATGCCGATTTGATTTTCATTTAAGACAGAAATATCGATTTCTTCTGGAGACGTAACTTCGAATGTGTATGCATCCGAATCATCATCACCAACCAAATCACCTTTTAGAGGCGTATTAAATGGAATGTTCTTCGCTTCTTCTGGTTGAGGATTCTCTGTTTGTGCGCCTTTCCGTACAGATACAATTGTACGATCTTTACTTTCTATTCCCTTATCATTTTTCACTGTTAATGTCACATTATATGTGCCTTCTTTTTCGTATACATGAGTAGGGTTTGCCTCGTCACTTGTTTTACCATCACCAAAATCCCAAAGGTAAGAAACAATTTCTCCATCCTTATCTTTTGAACCATCACTCTTGAACTGGATTTCTTCATTTTCGACCCCAGCATATGGACCATTGATATTTACAATAGGTGCTTGATGATCTCCTTCATCCGTCGCAACGCCGTGGAAAACAATATCATATTCAAACTGGTTTTCCGCGTTCACACGGTAGTTTACAAAATACGCTGTCACTGTTTTATAGCCGCTCCACTCTTTTTGCGACAGTTTCTCTAGTACTTGGTTCACTTGCTTACTCATCGTTTTCCAATCTTGAGATTCACCTTGTGTTTCACTACCTACATACGTACCTTCGAGTGTAAATGTATTAAAGAATTGGGACTTATGTTTTGTCATTTTTACATCTTTTACGTTAGCAACATCGACAATTTCTTGTTCCACTTCGTTTAACGGTTTTGGTGCATGTTCCATTAAATAATCTTCTGCTACTTGTGGCACCTCGTATTTTTCTTGATTATCAATCAATTGCTGCATATAGGCTTGGTAATCCGCATTCAGTTGCGGATCATTACTTAAAGAGTCACGATACACATCATAATTTTTCACATCGTTCGCACGAATTAAATCTTGAATTCTATCAAATGTATCAAATTGATGAGTATACATATAAGACTGTAGCGCAAATGAGTAATTATAGAAATCACATGATCCATATTTAGCAAACAATGTCTGTTTTGCTGTATAACGTTGTGATGGGTCATCTGATAATCCACTAATAATACTCTTACGTGGAACAACATCATTTGTTCGCGTTGATCCTGCAAAGAATTCTGCATTTCCTTCCTGGAACCATGTTAGTCGCTCATTTTGGTACATATCTCCTCTTCCGAATAAACCAGGAACCTCGAATCTTGCCTGTAAATAATGAGTAAATTCATGGCGGAACAACTCTTCTAAACTATAAATACTTTGCTCTGGCGTACGTTCATATGTAAAGAATGTTCCAGTCTCTTCAATATAAATACCACCATTATTTGTTTCATATCCGTACAATTGACGGTTTAATGAATATTGATCTGGAGAGTTATAAATGACAACTGTTAATATATCGTCAGGGTTGCCTGGTTCTAATGCTTTATCATTTCCAATGACACGGTGATATTGTGCTTTTACTTCTTTTGCAGCCCAGTATAATCTTTGAATTTTGTCTTCTGTTACTTGATCTCCCGTCTTAAATACAATTGATCCATTATCAAATGTATATGTTTTCGGTAAATACTCCTTCTTTCCTTCTTCACGTACTTTTTGTAAATCTACTGTATTTCCATTATTGTCTTTTCCATCATAATTTGTAGTGATTTGTTCTGCTGCCACAAAATAAGCTTCACTTAAATATGGATACATATGCATCGCTTGTGTAACAACTTCTAAACCTTTATTCGGATTGCTATGGAATTTTCCTAAACGCCCTGCATAATAAATGCCATTATTGATTAACCAACCATTGTCATCTGTCATATTATGTAAAAGTGCAATTTTATTCACTTCATTTATGAAACCATCAATCTTTCCATACCATATCGACGTATTAGCTTCTTTACGTTCATCATGCAAATACGACTGCAAGTCAAAATCTATCCCATGCATTAAATCATATATAGCTTGTCCTTTTGAATACTCGCGTTCATATGTAGAAAGATTTTCATTATACTGTTTTAAAATCTTCGTAGCATTTTGAACTGTTTCCGCATCACTAGAAGCATTACCTATTAATTTACCATAGGCGGATACTACTTTATCTTGTTCACCTGTACCAAGTTTAAAGTTCGGATTATTAGCTATTTCTTTTAATGCTGGTAAACACTTATCCTGGAAACTTCTCTCGTTTAAATAACCTAGTTCGTTATTATAAAAGCCTACATAAAAAGCTGAACGCAATAGCTCAACAAATGTTTCAATACCTTTTGAATCATCTTTCGTAAATGAACTTCCTCTTTTCCCTAATTCATCGATGATCACTTGCATACGTTCTTTATTTTGATAAAAAGCTTTTGAGTCCTCATTGAATTGGAATAAGTCTGTAATTTGATTCCAGCGAATATTTCCTAGCGTATCAATTAACTCACTATCGCTCATTTTATTAAGCTCTGCCATTGAGTACTGCTCTTGCAATTGCTTCGTTTCAGCAAGCTTTATAGTTGGAGCTGGTTGATCCGAAAAATCGCCAATTTCCAATCGTTTTTCAAATGACAATGTTTCATCAGCCGTTGTAGAATGTGTAACTTCATCATTCGAAGTCACTATGCCGGCAGGCTTCATTTGTAATACATTATAAGGCGTTTTTTCTGCTGCTGATGCCTCTGCTTGTAACGCTCCGAACGACAGTGCCATTGTACTTACTCCAAGTAACACTTGATTTAGTTTTAATTTTTTCTTCATAACAAATCCTCCTATTGTACTATATTAACAACTCGGTAATACGTTGATTATTTAGAACTATATCACCTTTTTAAAAATACCATATTATGAGAGCAAAGCAACATTAAATGTTATATTATAACAATATTTTCTAGTATAATTTGAACATTAGGACACAATTGGAGCATGAAAATAGGTACGATTGTAACTAAATGGAATATTTTACTTGGACATAAAAAAAGAACCCGAAATTCGGATTCTTTTTTTGTTTAATTTTTAATAAAACACTTACTCTTCAAATGGCCATTTTGGTAGCATTTTCGCTAATGGCTTATCTTGGCGAGTTCCTAATACATAGTCCGCCTGCATAATTGTATGAATCTCCCGCGTGCCTTCATAAATAACAGGTGCTTTCGAATTACGCAAATAACGGGCGACTGGATATTCATCCGAATAACCATATGCTCCATAAATTTGCATGGCATCATCCGCAGCTTTATTGGCAAAATCACAAGCCTGCCACTTTGCTAATGATGTCTCTCGCGTATTACGTACACCTTTGTTTTTTAATTCTCCAACACGATAGACAAGCAAGCGGCTCATTTGATAGCCCGCCTCCATTTTGGCAACCATTTGCCCTACTAGCTGGTGCTCACCGATAGGCTTTCCAAATGTTTCGCGTTCATGACAGTATTTAACACTCGCCTCGAGACACGCTTGAATGAGACCAACAGCGCCAGCAGCTACGGTAAAACGTCCATTATCTAACGCGGACATTGCAATTTTAAAGCCTTCTCCTTCTTCTCCTAGACGATTCTCTACAGGTATACGTAGATTTTCAAAAAAGAGCTCACCAGTGTTACCAGCACGAATACCGTATTTACCTTTAATCGCTTTCGACGTAAAGCCCGCCATAGAACGCTCTACGATAAATGCACTAATGCCATGATGCTTCTTCGATTTATCCGTGTAGGCAAAAACGATAAAATGGTCAGCTATATCACATAAGGAAATCCATGTTTTCTGCCCATTTAATACGTAAAAGTCTCCATCCCTTATAGCGGTCGTAGACATAGCAGCTACATCTGACCCCGCTCCAGGCTCTGTTAAACCGAACGCACCAATCCGAACACCTTTCGCCTGCGGAATAAGATATCGCTGTTTTTGAACCTCTGTTCCCCATTGCATTAAGGTCATACTATTCAGGCCTGTATGAACGGAAACAGCTGTACGAAATGCTGTATCTCCACGTTCAAGCTCTTCACAAACGATGGCGAGTGCATTGTAATCCATACCACTGCCACCGTATTGTTCTGGGACACAAACGCCCATTAAGCCAAGCTCAGCTAGTCTTAACCAAATCTTCGGATCGAAGCCACCTTCAGCATCCCACTTCGCAATATATGGAAGTATTTCATCATCCACAAACTTCCGTACTGTTTTACGTAACATTTCCTGCTCAGTGGTAAATTCGAAATTCATGACCGAGCACCTACCATTTCACGATCATTGCAGACGTATGAGACGTTTCTTTAATAACTACACCACGTTTAGCCATTTCTTCAATATAAATGTCGCCCGGTACAATTGATTCAGGTGCAAATACACCGCGCTCTGTAATTTTATTTTCTCCAATCATTTGAGCAACGACAGAAATTGTATTGGCTGTTGAGCGAGCCATAGCTGTTTCATTAATCGTCATATCTTTAGTTACGACCATTTCGTACTCATACGTCACTTGTTGCTGTGCCTTTTCACCCGCTACAATAACACGCAATAGCACGGCATCTGGTTTTGTACCAAGCTCAAGTTTCTTTTTAAGCGCTTCACGAACAACTGGACGTACAGAAACCTCTTGATTTTCTACCTCTACCTTATTGCTAGCATCGAGGAATCCTAAATCTGCTAATAGCTTAAATTTCTCTGCATGGCCTTTATAACGAATTGTTTTATATTCTAATGTTTGGACATTTGGGAATGTCTTATCCAACGTCGATATACCGCCAGATGTATAAAATGCCTCAAGCACACCAAAATCTTTGAAATAAATAGGTTCAACGCCTGATAATGACGGAACTTCTTGAAGTTTACCTTTTAGAATAACTTTTGATGGCTCCGTATAATGATCAAAGACACCATCTAAAGAAAATACGCGTGTATAGTGAAGAGGTGGCTTCGGCTCTGTAGGAATACCGCCTACAAATAGTTTAATAGATTCAACCTCATCTAATTTCGAAGCACCATAACCCGCTAAAATGTTGACCATACCAGGAGCAACACCCAAATCCGGAATAATAGTTACACCTTTTGCTTTTGCTTCTTCGTCGAGATTTAATATTTTTTCTGTGACGCCGCCAATATGACCACCTAAATCCACAGAATGAACACCCGCCGCGATGGCTGCTCTTGCTACACGCTCATTAAAGGCATAAAACAATGCATTAACGACTACGTCGCCCTTTGAAATAACCTCCATTAACGAGTCATCGCGCTCAGCATGAAGCTCTACAACCTGAATTTTATCTGTGTTTAACGAGTCTACAAAGTCCTGCGCTATTTTTACGTCAATATCCCCTAAAAATACACACTCCACTTTGTTATTTTTTATTAAATCGCGAGCTACCTCTTTACCCATTAAACCTGCACCTAATACAACAACTTTCATCAAGAACATCCCCTTTCATTGATCTGTTATTCTGTATCGATTTGTGCTCTTTGTAATTTCCCGCTATAGTCCACATAAATACTTTTCCACTCTGTATAGACATCTAAGGCAGCTACACCCGAGTCACGGTGACCATTCCCCGTACCCTTTGTCCCACCAAATGGTAAATGGATTTCAGCACCTGTTGTGCCAGCATTCACATAAACAATACCTGTATCTAAATCTCGTTGTGCGCGGAAAATCGTATTCACATCTTGTGAGAAAATTGAACTGGATAAGCCAAATTTTACGCCATTGTTTACTTCGATTGCTTCATCCAAACTTGCTACTTCAATAAGAGAAACGACCGGACCAAAGATTTCTTCCTGTGCAATAATCATGTCAGGCTTCACATTCGTAAATAGTGTAGGCTCATAATAAAACCCTTTGTCATAAGGAGGCTCAGCTAAAATTCTACCTCCAGCTAACAACGTTGCCCCTTCCTGTTTACCGATTTGCACATAGTGATTAATCTTTTCCAATGCAGCTTTATTAATGACAGGTCCGATTTTCACACTTTCATCTAGACCGTCACCAATTGTTAGCTTATGCATTTCGTCTAATAGACGTTTTTCTAGTTCCTCTCTTACATCTTTATGCACGATCACGCGACTACATGCTGTACATCTTTGACCTGCAGTTCCAAATGCACTCCATAGGATTCCTTCAGTCGCTAGTTGTAGATCGGCATCATCCATTACGATGACTGCATTTTTTCCGCCCATCTCTAATGAAATTTTCTTCAGGTGTTTACCACCTAGCTCCGCTACTTTACTTCCTGTTGTTGTAGAGCCAGTAAACGAAATGACCTTAACGCCTGGATGTTCAATTAATGCTGTTCCAACTGTTGGCCCTGTACCGAAGACGATATTTGCTACTCCATCTGGTAAGCCAACCTCTTCAAAAATTTTACCCATTTCATACGCCATCATCGGTGTTTCATTCGACGGCTTCCAAATGAACGTATTGCCAGCAACAATCGCCGGGAACGACTTCCAAGTGGCAATCGCTACAGGGAAATTCCACGGAGTTATTAAAGCTACTACGCCAATAGGTGCCCGTACACTCATGGCAAATTTATTGGCTAGCTCAGACGGTGTTGTCTCCCCGAATAACCGTCGCCCTTCACCAGCCATATAATAGGCCATATCGATTCCTTCCTGTACTTCACCTCTAGCTTCTTCAATAACCTTTCCCATCTCTTTTGTTAAAACGGTCGCTAAATGCTCCTTCTTCTCCTTCATTTTTTGACCGATGGCATATAAATAGTCAGCACGTTTAGGCGCAGGTACTAATGCCCAGCTTCTTTGTGCCTGTTTTGCAACCGCTACCGCTTCATCTACCTCACTTGCCGTAGAACGCGGAATCGTAGCTAGCTGCTCCCCATTTGCAGGATTGGTCACTACTATACTTTGTAAATGGGAATATGTTGCCCATTTACCACCGATATAGTTTTTGATTTCCACTACAAACACCCCCTGAAGTATCTATGTTGCCTCTATATCATCGTTACCAGTCGCATCGCTTTTAGACAGCTGTCATCTATTAATCTCTATGCAGAATCAAATATGTCAAAATTCCGAATCTTCAATATATAACAATCTGTAAAGCATGCTTTTGGTACAATGATATTGGTGACAATCACCAGAGATTTTATTTCCTTTTAGCTACGTTACAAATGAAAATCTTTTGTGATCATTGAAAAAACAATCACAAATTTTCAGCTGAAAGAAAATAAAAAATACTCATACTAGTTTTTTATATTCGACATTTTCTATCTTATTCCTTTTTTTTCTTAAATAAATAATTATTCATTGAAACTTACATAACATATAATCGTATATAATACTAAATTGAATTTTGGAGGAATCCCATAATGAATAATCACGAAATTGACTACAAATTACATGGCGACGATATGCAATATGTGCAAGTCGAGCTTGACCCGCAAGAAACAGTAGTAGCTGAAGCTGGTGCTTTAATGATGATGGATGATGCTATCCATATGGAAACAATCTTTGGCGATGGTTCGAAAGGAAGCCTAGAAAGTGGTCTTATGGGTAAATTATTTGGAGCCGGAAAACGCCTAATTACTGGTGAAAGTTTATTTATGACGACATTTACGAACGTTGGTTCAGGTAAACGTCACGTCTATTTTGCTTCTCCTTACCCAGGTAAGATTATTCCAATGGATTTAAGTCAATTAAACGGGAAAATTATTTGTCAAAAAGATGCTTTTTTAGCTGCTGCAAAAGGAGTTTCAGTTGGCGTTGAATTCCAAAAGAAAATCGGCGTTGGCTTCTTCGGTGGTGAAGGCTTCATTATGCAAAAACTTGAAGGAGACGGCATGGCATTTGTACATGCAGGTGGCGCTATTCACGAAAAGGTTTTACAACATGGCGAAGTATTGCGTGTGGATACAGGCTGTTTAGTAGCCATGACATCTGATGTACAATACGATATCGAAATGGTTGGGGGCGTAAAAACAGCATTGTTCGGTGGTGAAGGTATCTTCTTCGCTACGTTAAAGGGGCCGGGTAAAGTATGGGTTCAATCCTTACCATTTAGCCGATTAGCAAGCCGCGTCTTCGCTGCAGCACCAATTTCACAAGGCGGTGGCGGTCAATCTAAAGGCGAAGGTGGCATCGGCGGTTTATTTGATATGTTTAATAAATAGTAGACGCTATTTAAAAATACAGAAGAAGGAACATTTAAGGAACAAGTCAGCGTTAGCGTAGAATTTTTATAAATTTTATGCAGCGAAGGCTATGGCTACTCACCTTAATTGAAGTGGAGACTGAGCGACTCCTCGGGGATTAGCGTTAGAGGAACGAAGGCTAAAACCATCACGTCCTGTGATAACGCCTTCGTGACCAACATCGTGTCGGCCCAAGCGGCTCACCGGACGCCCCCAGGAAACTCTGCTCTGTGCGAAAGCGTAGCGACAGCAACAGCAAATGTTTTTTCTGCGCGAAAGCGAAGCGTCAGCGGCAAATGTTTTAACTGTGCGAAAGCGTAGCGGCAGCTACAAAGCGCTCAGTCGGAATGGAAATCAACCACTCGTTTTGCAAAGAGCAATACTTAATCAACATGAAAGAGGCTGGGACATAACTAGCTTCAATTAGTGAGAAATCCGAATTTGAATTCATTCAAATTCGGATTTCTCTATT